>NZ_JBFBBE010000136.1:16361-22433 GCF_040682555.1 Streptomyces sp. NPDC051172 | reverse complement strand
CTGGCACGGCGGACCGGGCCCGCAGGGCCGAGCCGCCAACCTCGCGTACGGCCCTACGCCACCTTCCGTTCAAACACTGGGGTCAACCGCGCGCAGAGTCCGCAGGCCGCGCGGATGACTGCCGCACTGGTGCTCGCGACGCTGTGGGCAGAATCCGGCGCGCGGCCCGACGCGGTCGGGGGCGCCGGAGCCGGTGAAGTCCTCGCGGCCTGCTTCAGCGGGGTCCTCGACGAGACCGAGGCGCTGGCTCTGCTGTCCTGGCGGGCCGGGCTGCTCGACGGCCCGCCTCAGGTGCGGCCACGGGTCCCGCGCGTCCCGATCCTGTCGGCCGTCGTGGGCGGCGAGCTGCCCGAGTCGCGAGCCCTCGACCCGCTGCACTGGACTCGGGACGTGTGGGAGGGCGGCCGGCCGGCGGAGGCCTTCGGGGGCCGGACTGCGGACGGGGCGACGGTGGTCGTCATCGGAACCCCGGCTGAACCGCTGCCGGGGGACCTCGGCCCGGACGGCGGCTCCGATTCGTCGCCGGTGGCGCGGCTGCTCCACGAGGCGGCCCGACTGTGGACCGCGGGTGTGCCGGTGGACTGGTCGGACTGGTCCGGCCATGAGCCCCACCGGGTCCCGCTGCCGGCACATCCGCTGTATCGCAGCAGGCTGCGGCTGGACGAACCGGACCAGGCGCCGCCGACGGCCCCCGTCGGCCCGCCGCGCGGCGAGGAGCTGAAGCGGCTGCTGGCGAAGCTGTGGACCGAGGTGCTGCGCACCGAGGTCGACCGCTACGACCAGAGCATCTTCGACATCAACGACGACTCGGTGCTCGCCGTGCGGCTGGCCCGCCGGATCGGGACGGAGCTCGGCGTCTCCCTGCCGACGATCGATCTGCTGAAGAACCCGACGATCGACCGCCTGGCGGCGCACCTGACCCAGGGTCGGCTGACGTGAACCACGAGGAGAACACCGTGGAGCCACTGCTCCCAGAGGTCGTCGCGATGGTCGGCGGCTATTTCGACATCCGGCCGGACGCACTGGATCCGGACATCTCGTTCGCCGACCTCGGTGCGGACTCGATGGCACTGCTCGGCATGCTGCGGCTGGTCGAGGAACGATTCGGTTGCAAGGTCTCGCTCCGGCAGCTGTTCGGCGAGATCCAGACGCCTGCCGCGCTGGCGGCGCACCTGGCGGCGAACGCGTCGGCCACGACGCCGCCGGAGGCTGCGGCGACCCCGGCCACCGGTGCCGTGACCACCGCGGCCGTCCACGTGCCGCAGACCCCCGCACCCGCGCCGGTGGCGCCGGTTTCGGCAGACACCGTGTCGGCGCCCGGAGCCACGACGGCCGTCGAGCGGCTGATCACCGAACAGCTCGCCGTCATGCGAAGCCAGCTCGAACTCCTGGCGGGCGGTGCCGCCTCGGGCGCCGGACCGGTCGTCGTCGAACCGGCGCCCGCAGCCCGTCCGGCAGGGCGACCGGCCTCATCCCGGCCGGCGGCCGCCCCGCTCGCACCCGGTGCGCGCGGCGGAGCAGGCCTCGTGGAGTCGGAAGCGCGTGTCCGGTATCTCAAGGTCCTGGCCGAGCGGTTCGGAAGCAGGACGAAGGGCTCGAAGGAGTTCGCCCAGCGGTTCCGCCCGCTGATCGCCGACAGCCGCTCGTCCATCGGCTTCCGTCCGACGACCAAGGAGATGCTGTACCCCATCGTCGCCGACCGCGGGCAAGGCGCGCGGCTGTGGGACATCGACGGCAACGAGTACGTCGACCTCACCCTGGGTTGGGGCGTCCACCTCCTCGGGCACAACCCGCCCGCCGTCATGGCGGCCCTGCGCGAGCGGATGGACCTCGGCTTCGTCATCGCCTCGCGCACCGAGGTGGTCGAGGAGGTCGCCGCCGGCCTGATCGAACTCACCGGCATGGAGCGGGTCGCCTTCCTGAACACCGGCACCGAAGCGGTCATGACCGCCCTGCGCATCGCCCGGACCGCGACCGGCCGCGACGACGTCGTGGCCTTCTCCAGCGCCTACCACGGTCACGCGGACAGCGTGCTCGCCACGGCCTCCTTCGAGAACGGTGTGCGGACCACCCGGCCGATCACCTCGGGCATCCCGGCGCGCGCGGTGGAGAACGTGCACGTGCTCGAATTCGGCTCCGAGGAAGCTCTGGAGTTCATCGACAGGCACGGTCCGCGGCTCGCCGCGGTGATGACCGAGCCGGTGACCCTCCGCACCCCGGGAGTGCAGAACCCTGAGTTCCTGCGCCGGGTTCGGGAGATCACCCGGCGGCACGGCACGAAGCTGATCTTCGACGAGATGGTGACGGGGTTCCGCTGCCACCCGGCCGGTGTCCAGGGGCTCTACGGCATCGAGGCCGACCTGGCCACGTACGGCAAGATCATCGGCGGCGGCATGCCGATCGGCGTGATCGCCGGCCGGGGCGGGATCATGGACACGATCGACGGCGGAGTATGGGACTTCGGCGACGACTCCCGCCCGACCGCGGAGTCCACCTTCTTCGCCGGCACGTTCAGCCAGCATCCGATGACCATGGTGGCGGCCCGGGCGGTTCTGGACCACCTTCGCGGCGCGGGCCCGGCCCTGCAACGGGACCTCGATCGCAGGACAGAGGTGTTCGTCGACCGGCTGAACGACGACTTCCGCGAGCTCGACGTGCCGATCGAGGTCCGCCGGTTCTCCTCGTTCTTCCGGTTCGAGCACGAACAGAACATGGACCCCCTGTACCTCAACCTGCTCGACCGCGGCGTGTTCGTCTGGGAGCTGCGCAACTTCTTCCTGTCCACGGCGCACGAGCAGGCCGACCTCGACCACATCCGGGCAGCGGTCCGCGACTCGATCACCGAGCTGCGGGAGCACGGTGTGCTCGGCCCCGGCCGGGAGGCCCCGGCCGGGGCCGTGGTGTCGCCGTCCGCGCCGCGCAGCACCCTCGCGCAGCGGCAGCAGGCGGCACTGGACGAGGGCGGCGTGCCGGCGTATCAGATGTCCGTCGGCTTCTGGCTGGACGGTCGGCTGGACCGAGACGCGCTGCGCGGCGCCGTGCGGGGCCTGGTCGCGCGGCACGAGACCTTGCGGACCACGCTGGCTGCCGACGGCGTGACGCTCGTCGTGCATCGCGCCGCGGAGACGGTGCTGGACGAGGTTCTGACCGAACACGTCTGCCCGGATGACGACGACCTCGACTGCTTCCGGCAGTCCTGGGCCGAGCAGCGGCTCGACCTCGCGGCCGGGCCGGTGTTCCGCGCCGCGATCGTGCAGACCGCTCCGGAGCGGCATCTGCTGCTGATCTCCGGGGCGCACGCCGCGGTGGACGGCTGGTCGTTCAGCGTCCTGGTCGACGACCTCGTCGCGCTGTACAACGCCGGCTGTCAGGACGTCAGGCCCCTGCTGCCGCCCGCGGCGCAGTTCCGGGACTACACCGCGTGGCACGAGCGGGTCGCCGGCGGCCCCGACGCCGTCGAGCACCGGGACTACTGGCGCACTCTGCTCCAGGGTGCGGCCGCCTTGGAGCTGCCCGAGTCCGGAACGTCCGGGCCCTTCCCCTACAGGGCGGTGCGGCACAGCGTCCGGCTCGACTCCGAGTTCTGCGACCGGATGCGCGAGACCGCCCGAGAGCAGGGCGCGACGGTGTTCGCCTACCTGGTCGCGGCCTGGGGCGCCGTGCTGCACCAGGTGACGGGGCAGGACGACATCGTCGTCCCGGTCCTGGCCGCCCGCCGCCCGCCGGAGCTGGACCAGGTGGTCGGGTACTGCTCGAATCTGCTGCCGCTGCGTCTGCGACGGACGGCGGACGTCCTGGCCGCGGACTACGTGGCCGACGTCATGGAACACCTCGTGACCGGGCTCGAGACCCAGGACCACCCGTTCGCCGACCTGATCGAGGAACTCGCGCCCGGCACCGGCTTGCGTGCCGACCTGCTCGCGACGTCCATCTCGTTCTACCGCCGCGTGGCGGCGCCCCCGATGGACGGACTCACGGTGTCGGAGGCCGACCCGCTGCCGATCACTCACACCGGCCACCCCCTGGCGCTGAACATCATCGAGGGCGCGGACGGCTTCCGGTGCGACTTCGAGATCGCGACGGACGCCGTCGCCCCCGACCTCGCCGCCGACGTCGCGCGCCGCTACCAGAACCTGCTCGCCGGCCTGGTCGCGCACGGCGAGCGCCCACTGGCACAACTGGACCGGCCCGACCATGACGACCTCTGAGCACCACCTCGGAAACGACCACATCAGCCTCGGACCCACGGGAGCCGCAAGACCATGATCACGGCAGGATTGAAACTCACGCAGAGCGGCGGCATCGCGATCCTCGACGAGGACCGTCTGGTGTTCAACGTCGAGATGCAGAAGATCGCCAACGGCGCCCGGTACAGCAATGTCGACGAACTCGACGACCTGGTCGGCGTCCTGGACAAGTTCGACCTCAAGGTCGGCGACGTCGGCACGTGGGCGTTGGACGGCTGGGACGGCGCCG
The DNA here is from genome assembly GCF_040682555.1 of Streptomyces sp. NPDC051172. Taxonomy (NCBI): domain Bacteria; kingdom Bacillati; phylum Actinomycetota; class Actinomycetes; order Kitasatosporales; family Streptomycetaceae; genus Streptomyces; species Streptomyces sp. NPDC051172. The sequence continues at coordinate 17,957 of NZ_JBFBBE010000136.1, read as the reverse complement.
CCAACGGCCACGTCAAGGTGCTCGCCGACGGGATCCAGACCGAGGTCCTGGTCGCCCCCTACCGGGAGACCGACCTGGTGCCCGACCCGGCGCTGCCGGGACACCGCGGCCGGATCGTGATAGGCGGCCAGGCGCTGGACTACGACAGCTACGTCCACGTCGCCGGGCACCTCGCCTCGGCCTACTGCACCAGCCCGTTCGCGCGCCGCGGCGAGCCGTCGATGGTGCTGGTCTGGGACGGCGGCTGCTTCCCGCGGCTGTACTGCGTGGACGTCGACGGCCGGATCGAGGCCGGCGGCGAGGCGTTCCCGCTCATCGGCCACACCTACGCGATGACCTCGCAGTACTGGGGCCCGTTCAAGCGGCAGAACAAGTCGAAGAACGTCGACGACCTCTCCGTGGCCGGGAAGATGATGGCGTACATCGCCCTGGGCACCTCGCAGGAGAAGATCAAACAGGTCTTCCGCGAGGAGTTCTTCGAGTTCTTCGACGCCGACTCGCCGCGGGTGCGGGAGTACCGGCGGGCCATCATCGGGTGCGGCAGCACCGGTGAGCCGTCGCACGCCTACGTGCACCAGTTCCTCTCCGCCGTGCAGGCCCGCACCGCCGTGCTCGGGTTCTCCGACGAGGACGTACTGGCCAGCGTCCACACGTTCCTCGAGGAACTGCTGATCGACCGGGTGGCCAAGAAGATCCAGGCGTGGAAGGGCGGCGGCGCCTGGAACCTGTGCTTCGCCGGCGGCTGCGCGCTGAACATCAAGTGGAACAGCGCCCTGCGCTCACACCCGACGATCAAGGCCATGTGGGTGCCGCCGTTCCCCGACGACTCCGGCGTCGCCATCGGCACGGCCTGCCTGGCCGCGGCCGGCGGCTCCGGGCTCCGGCCGATCCAGTGGGGCACCCGGCTGGGCCCGGCTCTCGAACCGACGCCGGACGTGCCGCGCGGCTGGAGCACGTCGCCCTGCACGCCGGAGGAACTGGCCCGGATCCTGCACGCCACAGGCCAGCCCGCGGTCGTGCTCGACGGCCGTGCTGAACTCGGACCACGCGCGCTCGGCGGACGCAGCATCATCGCATCGGCGGTCGAGGCGTCGATGAAGAGGCTCCTGAACGACGTGAAGAGCCGGGAGCCCTACCGGCCGGTCGCGCCCATCTGCCTGGAAGAGCATGCCCCGACCGTGTTCCACCCGGGCACGCCGGACCCGTACATGCTGTTCGAACACTGGGTCCGTCCCGAGTGGGTCGACCGCGTCCCGGCCATCATGCACCTGGACGGCACCGCACGGCTGCAGACCGTCAACGCGTCCGACGACCCGAACCTGCACGCCATCCTGCGCGAGTACTACAAGTGCAGCGGCATCCCGGTCCTGTGCAACACGAGCGCGAACTACAACGGCCGCAGCTTCTTCCCCGACGTCGCGTCGGCGATCGAGTGGGGCCAACTCGACCTGGTGTGGAGCGAGGGCGTCCTGTATCGGCGAGAAGACTCGACGGTCTGAGAGCGCGTTTGATCTGGCGAGGGCCCGGCGGCCGCAGGCCGCCGCGTGAACGGACGGTTGGGGCGATACAGACTCCAGGCGCGCGTGCACATGAAGA
>NZ_JBFBBE010000136.1:0-16351 GCF_040682555.1 Streptomyces sp. NPDC051172 | reverse complement strand
TTATGTGGGGGTCCCCCCCCGGGGGTGGGGGGGGGGGGGTGGGCTTGTGGGGGCTCCTAGCCCGGGCGTTGGGCTCGGGTTTTTGAGAGGGGGGGCGGCGGGCGGCCGCAGGCCGCCGGGCCCTGATGTGTGCGTGCGGCCCGCGGGGTGGCCGGCAGGGCGACGATGGTCACTGAGGCTTTGCAGTATGGCCTCTGACCGGGTGACGACGTAGACGTACGCAACGGACAAGGCTCCCGCGCCGCGTTGAGGGAGGTGTTCGACGCCTGTCGGCACCGCCCATCGCCGGCCGGGCCTGCATCGGCGCCGGTTCGTGGGTGACGACGCACCCTCGGACATCCACCGGGTCGTGAGCTCATGCCGACCCGGCAATTCGTCACCCGGGCGCTGTCCTCACCCTGGAGCGGCAGCGCTGAAATGGCTCGCTGGGAAAGGCTCACTGCAGCTGAGCAGGTCACCAGCCGGCGAGGAACCCGCTAAGGCATGAACGACCAACCGCCCAGATCAAACGCACTCTGAGTACGAACGCGTCGCCACCGTCATGAGCCCGCTCTCCTGCCCAGCACGGGCCGGGGCGCGCTGTCCTCGGCACTGAGCTGAGCGGCGAGCTCCCCGAGCGACCGCATTTCGAAGAACGCCCGCAGCCGCAGCTCACAGCCCATGACGGCGCGCACCCGACCGATGACGATCATGGCGAGCAGCGAATCTCCGCCGAGATCGAAGAAGTTGTCGTCGACGCCCGGCTGTGAAACGCCGATCACCTCGGCCACGATCTGGCACAGCTGCCGCTCACGGGGGTCGGCGGACGCCGAGACGCTTCGGACGGTGTCCGACATGGTGCTCGACGGCGCGCCGCCCGACAGTGTCTTGCGGTCCAGCTTCCCGTCGGGCGTGGTCGGAAGGGCGGCGAGAACCTGCACCCGGTCGGGCAACAGTGCGGAGGGGAGCCTGCCGCGCAGGAACTCCCGGACGGTGGCGGGCGTCAGCGCGTCCTGGCCTTCGTCACCGGGCACGACGTACGCCACCAGTTCGGCCATGCGGGTGCCGGCCCGGGTCGCCACGACCGCGGCGTGGGCGATGGCGGGATGCTCGAGCAGCACGCCCTCCACTTCGGCCGGCTCCATGCGCAGGCCGCGGATCTTGACCTGGTCATCGAGGCGCCCCCACAGTTCCAACTGCCCGTCGGGACGCAGCCGGCCCTTGTCGCCGGTGCGGTACATGCGCCGTCCGGGGACATGGCTGAACGGGTCGGCCACGAATCGCTCGCTGGTGTGCGCCGGCTGTCCCGCATACCCCTGGGCCACGCCGAGTCCACCGATGCAGATCTCACCGAAGAACATGGGCGGCAGCAACTGCAACTGGTCGTCGACGACGTAGAGCCGTGACGTGCCGGCCGCGCGCCCGGCCACCGGCTCCGGGTGTTCGCGAATCTCCGCCCTGGCCGACTCGACGGTGCACTCGTTGACGCCGTAAGCGTGGAACGCGAGCAGCCCGGGCTGGTCGTGCAGGCGCTGCCACAGCCGGTCGGACGGTCTCTCGCCACCGATCACCACGATCTTCGGCGGGTGCGGGAGCGTCAGGAGGCCGTCGTCGACCAGCATTTCCAGCCGGTCGCTCGCACAGTCGAGTACATCGATCGCCGTTTCTGGATCAGAACCGCGGGCGAGGAGCTGATACGGGTCCGTTCGCTCCTCTTCGTCGATCAGCAGCAGCCGGTGCCCGAAGGCGATCATGCCGAGACAGTGGTTGACGAACACGCCGGAGGTCAGGGAACTCAGCGCACCGACATTCACCTGACGGCCTTCGGGCAAACGCGCGTACACCGGCGCCAGTTGGGTGGTGGCGAGCGCGAGAATGCTCGCCTGATCGATGACCACACCCCTCGGCTGTCCTGTGGCACCCGGTGTGAAGACCACGTAGGCCGGAGCGGTGGCCGGGCGACGCGCGAAGCAGCCGTCGGCCGGATCGGCTCCGGAGGTCTTCTCCGCGTCCGCGAGGAGGGCGGCCGCCGAGACGGCCTCCACCTCGGCGAACGCCTCGTCCGTGATGACGAGGGCGACGCCCGCCTCCTTGAGGAGCAGGCGGCGGCGGAACTCGGGCTGTTGCGGATCCAGCAGCAGGAAGGCGCCACCCGCGCACCAGGTGGCGAGCATCGCGACGATCAGATCGCTGTGCCTGTCCAGGCAGATCCCCACCACGGTGTCGGTCCGCACACCGCGAGCCCCGAGGCCCGCGGCCATCGTCCGTGCCCGGTCGGCCAGTTCGGCGAAGGTGAGCCGCGCGCCGTCCGCGACGACTGCCTCCCGTTCGGGCACGGCGGCCGCGGTCCGCTCGAAAAGGTTCCACGCGGACGTGGCTTCCGAGGGAGTACGGCCGCCCTCCGGTTCACCGCTCGCGCCGAGCGCCAGCGTTTCCGTCAGCGCGGCGCGGTCGAGCACCGGGATGCTGCCGAGCGCGACATCGGGGTGCCTGCTGAGTGAGCCCATCAGGTCGCCGTAGGCCTTGGCGAACCGCTGCATGGCTGCCTCGGAGAACCGCTGTCGGTTGAATTCGACGTTGATCGAGACTTCGCCTGCCAGCCGCTGTACGTCCAGCGACAGGTCGAACTGAAGCCCCGACAGTTCCGCAGGCTCCGGCAGGAGCGTCACCTGGAGACCTTCGAGTGCCCATACGTCGCTCAGGTCGAGCATGCCGTAGGTGATGGCAGCCTGGAACAGGGGGTTGCGGTCGGCGTCACGCTCGGGAGCCAGTGCGCCCACCACCACCTCGAACGGAACGTCCTGGTAGTCCAGTGCGTCGTGAACCGTTTCGCTCACGAGATCGAGAAGCTGATCGAAGGTCAGTGCGGGATCCACCTGGCAGCGTAGCGCCACCGTATTGGAGAAGAATCCGATCGTTCCGAAGAGTTCTGGGCTCGGTCGGCCGAGCGTCTGCGTTCCGACCGATATGTCGCTCGTTCCCGCCCAACGCTGGAGCAGCACGAAGTACACGGACAGCAGTCCGGCGAAGGGGGTCACCGAGCGAGCCCGGCAGAACTCTTCGAATTCTGCCACCACATTCTGCGGGACGGTGATCGGCAACCTCGATCCGATCATTCGGCCCGGGATCTCGTCTCCGTCCTCGGGCATCGACGCCGGCTGGATGCCTGCCAGCTGGCCGCGCCAGTAATCCAGCGCGGCCTCATCCACCTCGGAGGCGTTCTCCGTCAGGCAGAAGTCGGCGTACTGTGCGGCCGGCACCGCGAGGGCGGGCGCGTGCGGGTCCGCGTAGGCGAGACCGAGTTCTTCGGCGAACACCTTCCCGGAAACTTCGTCCGTGATGATGTGGTGGAACGCGAAGACCAGCAGGTGGAGGCTCGGCGATATCCGTATCACCGACGTTCGCCAGAGCGGGCCCGACGAAATGTCGAACGGGAGGTCGACGACCCTCCTGGCCTCTGCGTCTGCCCACGCTCGGCGCTCGTCCTGCGAGTCGCCCTCGGCCTCCACGAAATCGATCAGGACCGGCTGCGTGGCGTCGCCGTTCTCCTCGTGCACCAATTGGAAGACTTCGCCGCCGCGCTCCAGGAATGTGGTTCGAAACGCCTCGTGCCTACTGCGCAGCACCTGAAGCGCGCGCTCCAGCCTGGCCGTCGAGAGATCTCCAACGACGGTGAGAACCGGCCTCCAGACGTCAGACGAGTTGTTCGGTCGCAGCACCGAGGAGAAGTACATCCTGCGCTGCGCCGATGAGGCGGGAACCATACGCGAATCACGCTCGCCCGCGAGACCGTCACCCTCAAGATCCGGCATATCCAGCCCATGTGCGTGACGTGTCCGGGGCACGGCGGCCCTCCCCTATCGATCGGCCGTTCCTTCGGGAACACCTTATTTTCAGACTCGATCAACGCAATCGTTCGAGCGTGTGTCAGACGGTCTCACTCGCCCCGGTCACGTGTCTCGCCGGCGAGACACCGCCCGGACGCAGACGCACTCCCGCACCGATCGGCCGGGAACGTGGTGAATTGTCCGATGGGTGGTACGGGGCGGCGTGGAAATGGGTGACGCAAATGAGGGAGTCGGCGCGAGAGGGATTTTACTTAAAGAAAGCCTGTTATCGGTGAACGGCTCCCGGGTCCCGGGTCGACCCGTCCGTGCCGTAGCGGGCGGCCCGCGTATCGCGCACAATTACGCCGTGGATGACGTCCAACTGTTACGGTTGGCCTATACAGCGAAAGCATCAACCAACGGGGGATCGTTGCGCACTGCTATCCTAACAAAGAGGACAAACGAGACAACTGCGCGGAATGTTGCAACGGCAAGCACTGCGGGACAGCTGCTGAGCATGGGCGTGCAGTTCCACAAGTCCGGCTTGTCGTTCACGGCCAGGCAGAGCCTCAATATGTGGGAGCAAGTCGGGACCGGACTGCTGTCTTTCGCGGACTCTTCTACCTGGTGGGTCGCCGACTGGCTGGTTTATGGTGAATCCGAGTTCCAGGACCGTTACCACGAAGCCATCAAGCGCACGTCGCTCAGCTATCAGACGCTTCGTAACTATACGTGGGTCGCGCGCAAGTTCCCCCTGACCCGCAGGCGGCAGAATCTGAGCTTCAGTCATCACCTTGAAGTGGTGGCGCTCGATCAGCCGGAACAGGACTACTGGCTGAGGAAAGCGGAGACGATGGGCTGGAGCAGGAACAAGCTTCGCGGGGAGGTTCGTAGCAGCCTCCGTGCGCGGCAGGGCGAGATGACCGAGCCCGAGAGACGCGCTGAGCTGGACGAAGTCGGTCCCGCCGGGGCCGGTTCGGCCTCGGAGCAGGTCGAACCCGCGGCGACCGGATCCGGCTCGGGCCCGGACCGGAGCGATGCCGGCCCCTCGCCCGAAGCGGGCCTGCTGCACATTGAACTCCCGGCCGAAATCCTGGCACAGATCCGGACCGCTGCCAGGAAGGAAGGCGCGCCGGTCGAGACCTGGGCGATGGAGATACTGCGGCGGGCTGCCGGCGGGGCTTGAGGAGAGGGTGCCGTCGCACGTCGGGAGACCTCCTGGGTGCCTTCTCGACGTGCGGTGGCCGCCGGTACCGTCCCGAAAGCAAGCCACGGCGAATGCTGTCACTCGCCGTTGGCCAGGCCCAGGTAAATGCCTTCGGCTGTCCCGCCGGCGGGACAAGGTTTTCATCGGCAATGCAAACCAGGATTCATCATTTGTCTGGACGTGTTCAATCGGTGTCCATGTTGATGAAGGCGTTGTTGGGCGAATGGCATTCCAAGTATGAGGATGATAAGTGACCCTGTCATTGTTGTGCGTACCCTTCGCCGGGAGCGGCGCCGGCTTCTACAGGGCCTGGCCGAACGGCGGTGAGCAGGGTCTTCGGATCGTCCCGCTGCAGATGCCGGGCCGGGAGGAGCGTTTTCTGGAGGACCCGTACAAGGACGCCGCGGAGGCGGCCAAGGACCTTGCCGGCGCCGCGCTCCGCCTGGTCGGCGGTGCGGAACGAGTGGCGCTCTTCGGGCACAGTCTCGGCGCCGTTCTCGCCTACGAGGCGGCTCGTGAACTCCAGGCGCAGGGCTTCACCGCGCTGGAGCACCTCTTCGTGAGCGGGTCCCCCGGTCCGGGGAGCGGTCGCACCGGGCGGACCGCGGAACTCGACGACGACACCTTCGTGGAGCGGGTCGCGGAGCTCGCCGGATACCGGCATGCGGCACTCGACGACCCCGAGCTGCGGGAGGTGCTGCTTCCGTTGCTACGGGCGGACGTAGCCCTGCACGAGGACTACCGACCCGTTTCGGACGAGCCGTTGACGCTGCCTGTCACCGCCCTGCGCGGGACCGACGACGCCCTGGTGAGCCGGGCGCAGTGCGCGACCTGGGAGACGGCGACGACCGGACCGTTCGAGCTGAAGGAACTCGCGGGCGGACACATGTATCTGACCGACAGGGAACAGGAATTGCTCGCTGTCATCGACGCCGCGGCGCGAGGCGCCCGCACATGAGGCGCGACAGGAGAAGCGCCGCAGGTGCGGCCCTGCAGGGCCGGACCGCGGTGATCACCGGCGCGGGCCGTGGCCTGGGACGCGCCTGTGCGCTGCGGTTCGCGGAAGAGGGAGCCGACCTCGTTCTGCTCGATGTGTGCGAGGACATCGAGGGCGTCCCCTACCCCCTGTCGACGAGCGGTCAGCTCACGCACACCGCCAAGCTCTGCGAGGAGCGCGGCGCGGCGGTGCTGGCGGAGTCCGTCGACGTACGCCGCAGTGTCACGCCGGCCGTTGAGAAGGCGCTCGACCGCTTCGGCCGTATCGATGTCGTCGTCAACAACGCGGGCATTGCCGCTCCTTCGGGAAAGGCCGTCCACGAGATCACCGAGGACGAGTGGTGTCTGATGCTCGACGTCGACCTCTCCGGCGCGTGGCGCATGATCAAAGCCGTGGCGCCGACGATGATCGCGCAGCGGCGAGGCAGCATCATCAACGTCTCGTCCACCGCCGGCCTGGTCGGCTATCGGCACTTCGCGGGGTATGTCGCCGCCAAGCACGGGCTGATAGGGCTGACCAAGGCCGCGGCTCTCGACTACGGGCCGCACCAGGTCCGGGTCAACGCCCTCTGCCCGGGCTCCGTCGCGGACGACCCGACGGTCGACGGCCGGATGCTGTCCGAGATCGCTCGCTCCCTGGACGTGGCCGTGGAAGACCACGAGAGGGTCTTCGTCCAGGCGCAGCCGATGAACTCGCTCATCGCTCCCTCCGACATCGCCGGCGCCGCCCTCTGGCTCGCAGGTGACGACTCCCCTCAAGTGACCGGCAGCGTACTGACGGTCGACGGGGGCTTCACCGCGCGCTGACCCGCGTCGGCCGACCTAGTTCCCTGCACCCTCCTCGGCGCACCGACAGGAGTTCCCCCATGGCGACAGCCCGCTGGTCCGTGCCGCTGCAGTGCCACGAGCAGGCCGCCATGTGCCACAGCTTGACGGTCAGGTGCCCGCAGCCACCCAGCAGCAGTGAGCTTCGGCGACGGTTGGAACAGGTCGGCGAACTCGCCGAAGGCGTGCTGTGGGAACGGCGCACCCCGGAGCGCTCGACGGCACCGGCGGCGCAGCAGTACGCGGAACAGGAAGCCCGTCGGCCGCTGCGTGCCGTCTCCGGTCCGCGGCTGCGTATCACGCTCGTGCGGCATACGGACGACGTCGCCGATCTGGTGCTGGTCGCCGCCCGTGGCGCCCTGTCCCGGGCGGCACTGAGCGACCTGGCCGGATTTCTCACCGGCGGTTCCCTGCCCCGGGCGGGTCGGCATGGCACCGCGCGGGAAACGAGCGGGGCGGGGGCCGCCCCACTGGCGGGGCCGGAGTGGGGCCTCGGTGACCTCGCGCGCCGCGGTCTCGTCGGCGCGGCCCGTTTCTCCACGACGGTCTGCGAAAACCCGGTGGACCAGAAGCTGTTGATTTCCGCGACCGCCATCGTCCTGGCCCGGTACGACGCCGAGGAGACACCGCAGATCGCCCTGCTCGATCCTGACGCGGCAGGACCGGACGCGCCGTCCAAGTATGTGTTCAAGTACGACGAGACCATGTCCGTCGCCGGGTTCCTCGCCGGTGTGCCCGAGACACCGGAGCCGGCCGGCGAACCGGCGACAGAACCCAGGGGTGGCCGCGCGATTCCTGTGGGCATGGTCTTCGGCGAGTGGGACGACGCGCGGCAGTACTACCCCTGCCTCGCGCCCGTCTTCCCCCTCACGCTCCAGGCCGAGCAGCGCCCGGACCGGTCCTGGGTCGGCACCTGCTGGTACGACGAGGGTGCGATCGATCCGCGGTCCGCGCGCGCCTTCGCCGAGCAGGTGGCCCATGTCGCACAGTGGTTGGCGGATCTGGGCGAGTCCGGGGAAGGACTGCCGCTGTCGGCCACCCCCCTGATGCCGCCCGAACGCGCCGCGGAGATCGTGCGGCGGGGAGCGACTCCTCCGGTCGCCGCGACCCCCACGACCGGCTCGACCGTCCACGGGCGCTTCGAGGACCTGGTACGCCGCCATCCGGACGCGGTCGCCGTCACGGACGGCACCCGCACTCTGACCTATCGCCAGCTCGATGAGCAGGCCGAACTCATGGCCGAGGGGCTGCGCTGCTCGGGGGCGGTTCCGGGGAGCGTGGTCGGCGTGTGCCTGGAGCGCGACGCGACCCTCGTCGTCACCTTGCTCGCGATACTCAAGTCCGGCTGCGCCTACGTACCCATGGACGTCGAGTACCCGCACGAGCGCCTGCGTTACACGGTCGGCAGCGCCGGGGCGCGCGTCGTTGTCGCCGCAGCCGACGTGTTCCCGGTAGTCGAGGACGTTCGGCCCGTGCCCCCCGAGGAACTGCTCCGGCTCGGCGGGCGGAGCGTCTCCCGCGGCCGGACCACGTCCTGCGACGAGAACGACCCCGCCTACATCATCTACACGTCCGGATCGACGGGGCGGCCCAAGGGCGTCGTCGTCCCGCACCGCAACGTGCTGGCCCTGGTCGACGGCACGGCCGAGGACTTCGAGCTCGGAGCGGACGACGTCTGGACGATGTTCCACTCCAGCGCCTTCGACTTCTCCGTCTGGGAGATCTGGGGCTGTCTGCTGACGGGCGGGCAACTCGTGGTGGTGCCCTTCTGGATCACACGGGACACGGGGGAGTTCCACGCACTGCTCGCCGAACGACGCGTCACCGTGCTCAACCAGACGCCCTCCGCCTTCCTGCCCCTGATCGCACAGGACCGGGAATCGCCCGCCGAGCTCGCGGTGCGCCTGGTGATCTTCGGCGGTGAGCCGCTGGACGCCCGTGAGCTGCTGCCCTGGTTCGCCCGCCACCCGCAGGCGGAGTGCCGTCTGGTCAACATGTTCGGGATCACGGAGACCACCGTGCACGTGACGGCGCAGACCGTGACGCCTCAGGCGGCTCTGCGGGGGAGCCGGTCGGTGGGCCCGGCGCTCCCCGGCTGGTCGGTGTCCGTACGTGGACCGCGAGGAGAGGTTCTGCCGGTGGGAGCGGCGGGCGAGATCTGGGTCGGCGGGGCTGGAGTCGCCCGTCACTACCGGGGGCAGCCGGAGCTCACGGCGCAACGTTTCGTCATCGACCCGGTGACCGGTGAGCGGATCTACCGCAGTGGCGACAAGGGCCGCATGAGGCCCGACGGATGCCTGGAACACCTGGGCAGGATCGACAGCCAGGTGAAGATCCGCGGGTACCGGATCGAGCTGGACGAGATCCGCAACGTCCTGCTCGGAGCACCATCGGTCTCCGGGGCGACCGTGGTCGTCCACCACGACGAGAGCGGCGATCGGGCAGGCGACCGGCTGGATGCCTACGTAGTGCTCAAGAGGGACACGACAGTGGCCATGGTTGCGGAGCATGCCAGGCGGCTTCTGCCCGACTACATGGTCCCGGCCACGGTCACGGAACTCGATGCCATCCCTTTGACGATCAACGGGAAGGTCGATGTCGCACAGCTCCCCGCACCGACGGCCGCTCGGCCGGCCCTGACAAAGTCCCCGGATCCCGTCGAGACCGGGTCCGCCGACCGGCTGGAGCGCGACTTGCTGGACATCTGGAGCCGGCACCTGGGCACGCAGGTGGGCCCTGAGGACAATTTCTTCGCGCTGGGAGGCAATTCGCTGCTGGTCGTCCGCGTGCTGGCCGAGGTCAAGGAGCTCGGTGTACCGAAGATCGCCGTGCGGGATTTCTACCGGAACTCCTTCGCACGACAGTTCATCCAGATGGTCAGGGAGCGGATCACTCTCGGTTCCGACGCCCTGGCTGCCACTGGTGGCGCGCGGAGCTGACCTGGTCGCAGGCACGGGACCGGTGCTCACTTGACGACGTGCTGTGTGCGGCCTGTCGTGCCTGGTCCGCCCCGCGTGCCGGGTGCGACGGACCGGCTCGGACGGTGCGCGGCAGCGGGAAGCTGCCTGGCCGAGCTGAAGAGGCGTGCGAAGGCCAGGGCGCTGGAGGGGGAGGCGATGACGACCGGGGCGTCGGCCGGTGTCGGGTGCCCGTAGGGGCCGGCCCGTCCCCGGCAGGGGGAACGGGCCGGCCCTCGACGGGTGCGGCGGTCAGTTCACGTGGAGGGTGAGCGCTGCGGTGTGCAGCCTGCCGCCGGTCTGGAACTGCAGGAAGAGCCGCCAGTTTCCGGACTGGGCGAACTCGGCGTGGAAGGTGAGCGCGGGCCCGCCGTGGTCGCCGTCCGCCCTGGCCTCCGGGTGGAGATGGGCGAAGGAGAGGTCGCCCTGGTGGAAGGCGGTGAGGTGGGCGTAGGTCTCCAGGTAGGGCTGGAGGTCGGTGACCGGCTTGCCGTTCTTGGTGACGGTGGCGGTCAGCCGGCGGGCCGTGCCGGCCATCAGGTCGCCCTTCACCGCGATCGTGTAGCCGTCGACGGTGGCGGTGCCGGACGCCTTGGGCAGGGAGGTGGTCATCGGCATGCCGGAGACCTTCACCGTGCGGCTGAGGACGAAGTCCTTGCCCTTGCCTGAGCCGGTGGCCGGGGTGAAGGAGGTGTACAGCCGCCAGCTGCCAGGCCTCAGCGCGGCGAGTGGCGCGGTCCAGGTGCCGTTCTTCGCCATGGTGGGGTGCAGGTGCTGGAAGCCGGTGAGGTCGGTGCGGACGGCGTAGAAGTGCATCCGCTTGGTCTGGTCGACGGTGAAGTCGGTGACCGGCTTGCCGTCCGGGCCGGTGACGGTGAAGCGGAAGTCGGCCGACCGGTCGGCGGGGAGGCCGGCGGTGCTGGAGGTCATGCGGTAGCCGTCACGGGCGGCGGAAAGGCCGTTTCCGGTGGCGGCGGTGTCCATGCCTGGCATCGACGCCATGGCGTCGGCCGATGCGGAGGGGGACGGCGTCTTGCCGTGGTCCATGCCGGGCATGGTGGAGCCGTGGCCGGAGCCGGTGCCCGAACCGCAGGCGGTCAGCGCGAGGGTCAGTACCGAGATGGTGGCAGCCGCCATGAGGAGGCGGCGGGGCGTCCGAGAGCGCTTGGACATGAGGTGTCTTTCCAGGTGGGCGCCGCAATGGGGCGCGAGTGACGAACGTGGGACCGGTGCCGGACCGCGGCGGTGAGCCGGTGTCCGGGGGGTTCGTCACGTCCGTGCGATGCACGCCTGGAGGAGGAGTTGGCGTCCGCCGAGGGGTGGTCCTCTGCGGCGGGTGCCCGTGTAGGCCCGCGGGGCCCGCGGCAGCAGGGCGGCGACGGGCAGGACCAGGGCGGCCGCGGCGAGCGGCGGCAGCGGGATCGCCGAGCGGGGCGGGGTGGCCACGCACAGCGCGCCCCGCATGGTCTCGTCCGCGCGCGGAGCTGCCTTGTCGCCCGCGGTCCTGGAGTGGCCGGCCGAGTGCGCTGCCATCGTGGTCGGCGCCGGTTGCGTGACCGCCGTGTCCGCCATGGCCCCGTGGCAGCCGCCGTCGGCCGCGGCCGGGCCGCCGTGCATGAGGAACAGCCCGAGCAGCACCGCCACCAGCACGGCCGGCCGCACCACTCTGCGGTGGCGGGCCCCGGCCGTGTGCGGGGCGGGCTGCGTGGCAATCACGGGTTCACCTTACGCAGCCGGGCGCCCAGCGCCGTCGCGCGGCTGGGTCCGCACGGTGAAAGCGGCGGTGCGGGCCTCACCGGCGCGGTCACCACCGGCCGTATGACCCCGCCGGCCGTGCACACCGCCGCCCAAGGTATGGACGAGGCGGACGTCCTGCGCCTGGCCGGTGCCCTGGAGCTCGCCTCCGAGCACCCCCGTCGCCCGGGCCGTCGCCGACGCGGCCGCCGCCCGGGTGTCCAGGGCATCGTCGAGGGGCGCGCGGCCCTCGACGATGGGGGTCAGCGGCCACGGACAGGGCGATGCCCGTCACCTGGCGCGGTGGCGGAAGACGTATGGGCGCAAAAGGCGACGTCCGGGCCGCCCCCTGCGGGACGGCCCGGACGTCAGTGGCCCTGCTCGGTGACCGAGCCGGCTGACCGTGCGGATCAGGCGATGTCGAAGCGGTCCGCGTTCGACACCTTGACCCACGCCGCGACGAAGTCGTTCACGAACTTCTCCTTCGCGTCGTCGGCCGCGTAGACCTCGGCGAGCGCGCGCAGCTCGGAGTTCGAGCCGAAGACCAGGTCGGCACGGGTACCGGTCCACTTGACCTCGCCGGTCGCGTCGTCGCGGCACTCGAAGACCGTCTGGTCCTCGGAGACCGGCGACCACGTGTGGCCCAGGTCGAGCAGGTTGACGAAGAAGTCGTTCGTCAGCTTGCCCGGGGTGTCGGTGAAGACGCCGTGCGCGGTCTGCTGGTGGTTGGCGCCGAGGACGCGCAGGCCGCCGACGAGGACGGTCAGCTCGGGGGCGCTCAGGCCCAGCAGGTTGGCCTTGTCGAGCAGCAGGAACTCGGCCGGCAGGCGGTTGCCCTTGCCCAGGTAGTTGCGGAAACCGTCGGCGGTGGGCTCCAGCGCGGCGAAGGACTCCGCGTCGGTGTGCTCCTCCGTGGCGTCCACACGGCCCGGGGTGAAGGGCACCTCGATGTCGTGACCGGCGTCCTTGGCGGCCTTCTCCACGGCGGCGGCACCGCCGAGGACGATCAGGTCGGCCAGGGAGACCTTCTTGGCACCGGAGTTCGCGTTGAACTCCGCCTGGATGCCCTCGAGGACACGCAGGACCTGAGCCAGCTGGTCGGGCTCGTTGACCTCCCAGCCGGCCTGCGGCTGCAGACGGATACGGGCGCCGTTGGCACCGCCGCGCTTGTCGCTGTTGCGGTACGTCGAGGCCGACGCCCACGCGGTGGACACCAGCTGGGCCACGGACAGACCCGACTCCAGCAGCTTGGCCTTGAGCGCCGCGACATCGGCGGCGTCGATGGGCTCGCCCTCCGCCTCCGGCAGCGGGTCCTGCCACAGCAGGGTCTCCGCCGGGACCTCCGGGCCGAGGTACAGCGACTTCGGACCCATGTCACGGTGGGTCAGCTTGTACCAGGCGCGGGCGAAGGCGTCCGCGAACTCCTCCGGGTTCTCGTAGAAGCGGCGCGAGATCGGCCCGTAGACCGGGTCGAAGCGCAGCGAGAGGTCGGTGGTGAGCATCGTCGGGAGCTTCTTCTTCGACGCGTCGTGGGCGTCGGGGATGATCGCCTCGGCGTCCTTCGCGACCCACTGCTTCGCGCCGGCCGGGCTCTCGGTGAGCTCGTACTCGTACTCGAAGAGGTTCTTGAAGAACCCGTTGCCCCACTGGGTCGGCGTGGCGGTCCAGGTGACCTCCAGGCCGGAGGTGATCGCGTCGCCGGCCTTGCCGGAGCCGTAGGTGCTCTTCCAGCCGAGACCCTGGGCCTCGATCGGGGCGGCCTCGGGGTCGGCGCCGACGTGGTCGGCCGGGCCCGCGCCGTGGGTCTTGCCGAAGGTGTGACCACCGGCGATGAGGGCGACGGTCTCCTCGTCGTCCATCGCCATGCGGCGGAAGGTCTCACGGATGTCGCGGGCCGCGGCGATCGGGTCCGGGTTGCCGTTCGGGCCCTCCGGGTTGACGTAGATCAGACCCATCTGGACCGCGCCGAGCGGGCTCTCCAGCTCACGGTCGCCGGTGTAGCGCTGGTCGTCGAGCCAGACCTTCTCGGGGCCCCAGTAGACGTCCTCCTCCGACTCCCAGACGTCCTCACGGCCACCGCCGAAGCCGAAGGTCTTGAAGCCCATGGACTCCAGCGCCACGTTGCCCGCGAGGATCATCAGGTCGGCCCAGGACAGGCTCTTGCCGTACTTCTTCTTCACCGGCCACAGCAGACGGCGGGCCTTGTCCAGGTTGCCGTTGTCCGGCCAGCTGTTCAGCGGGGCGAAGCGCTGCTGGCCGGCACCGGCGCCGCCACGGCCGTCGCTGATGCGGTAGGTGCCCGCGCTGTGCCAGGCCATACGGATCATGAACGGGCCGTAGTGCCCGAAGTCGGCCGGCCACCAGTCCTTCGAGTCCGTCAGGATCTCGGCGATGTCCTGTTTCACGGCCGGGAGGTCGAGGCTCTTGAACGCCTCGGCGTAGTCGAACTCCTCACCGAGCGGGTTGGCCACGGCAGGGTTCTTGGCAAGGATCTTCAGGTTGAGCCGCTCCGGCCACCACTGGCGGTTTCCACCGCCCTGGGTGGGGTGCAGGGCGCGATCGTGCGCCACCGGGCACTTTGCTTCAGCGGCGTTGTTCTCAGACATGGGAATCCTTCCGGGGTTGGTGCTCAGGCCGTGCGAGCGGTGGAACAGTCGGGGCACAGGCCCCAGTAGATGACCTCGGCCTCGTCGATCGCGAAGCCTCGGTCGTCCGAAGCGGTGAGACAGGGGGCATGACCGACCGCGCAGTCGACGTCGAGGACGGCGGCGCACGAGCGGCACACCAGGTGGTGGTGGTTGTCCCCGACCCTGCCCTCGAACCGGGCCGGGCTGCCCGGCGGCTCGATGCGACGTACCAGTCCGGCCGTGGTGAGGGCGTGCAGCGCCTCGTACACGGCTTGCAGGGATATGTGGCCCACACGGTCCCGCACACCCGAGGCGATCGCCTCGACGCCGAGGTGGTCACCCTCGCGGACGGTCTCGAGCAGCGCGACGCGGGCGGCCGTCACCCGCAGGCCGGCACCGCGCAGCTCCTCGGCGGTGGTCGGAGTCTGGGGTGAAGTCATGGCACCCAAGCTACCCGCACAAACACGAATGATTCAAGAAAACGAACGAGACAGGTTTGGTGGCCGGGCGATGACCTCCGGGGGAATCCCCGCAGATCAAGGGCCGGCAAGGGATTCGCACCACTGTTCACGCCTACGGGTGAATCAGTGAATGGATGTCCGTTCTGCGCTCGCTGCCTGCGCTCGGCGGCCTGCGGCAGCGCACGCCGGGGATGACGCGGCTGCCGCTGTGGCTCGTCGTGGGGCATGTGGTGCTGGTGGTCGCCGCGTTCGGGCTCATGATGCTGCTGCGCCGCCTGCCCAGCTCGGGACGGCGCTCCCGGGGCGCACGGACCGCCGAGCGCCACTTTCCGCTCGGCGGTCGTCGCCCACGGGACGAGCGCGGGCGCAACCGTGCCGCTGGTCGTGCTGGTGGTGCTGCGCCAGGCGTGACCGGGCCCGGTGTGAGGTCAGCCCGTACCCGCCTCCTCGTTCCGGGATGCCGCGGCGGCCGAGCGGGAACCGACCAGGAGCAGGCACAGGACGGCCACGCCTGCCACGACGCCGGTGAGGAGGAGGAGGGGGCTGAGGGGACGGGTGGCGGAGGCGGCGTTGTCCACGGCGGGCTGTGCCGCCACGGCGGCGGAGGCGGAGGCCGTGGGGGAGGGGGACGGGGTCTTGGCGGCTCCGGGGGCGGCGGCCTCGGCGCTGTGGCCCATGTGCATGGACGAGGGCATCGCGCCGGCGGCCCGGCCGGTGGGTGCGGCGGCCGTCGGGTGCTGGTGTTGCCGGACGGTGGGCGCGGGCGCGGCGGCCGCCTCCACGACGAGCCGGGCCGTCATGCCCGGATGCACGGTGCAGAGGTAGCCGTAGGTCCCCGGCGCGGTGAACGTGTGGCTCCAGCTGCCGCCCTTGCTGAGCATCGGGGAGTGGACGGAGGCGGGGCCGGAGGTGGTCTCGACGTCATGGGGCGCCTGGTCCTGGTTGGTCCAGGTGACGGTGTCCCCGGCGGTGATGGTCAGGGTGCGGGGCGAGAACGCGTAGCCGGACATCACGACTTGGTGGCCGGCGGCCGCCTGCACCGCGGGGGCCGGCAGGACGAGCGCGGCGCCCGCCAGGAAGAGGGCGCCGAGGAGGGCGGTCAGACGGGGCATGTGAACTCCGCGGCTACGAGCAGCCGGATGCGGTCTGCAGGACGGATGCGGGGCAGGGCGAGGCCGGTCGTACGGCGCAGGAGGCGGTACGGCAGCCGGAGCGTGCCGAGGACCAGGAGGCGGTCGGCGGTCCGCTCGACGACACGGAAGCCGAAGAGGGCCGGGGTCGGATCGCCGGCCAGGGCCAGTTCGCCGGGGACGTGCAGCCGGGTGGCCTCGTCCGTGGGCGTGAGGCTGGTACTGACGAAGGTGAGCACCCTGCCGCCCAGCGGCCGGCCGGCCAGTTCCAGGCTCAGCACACAGTCGTCGGAGTCGGGCGCCACGGTGAGGGTCGCGTCCAGGGCGGTGAGCCGGCGGCGCAGGGTGGTCAACGGGCCGAAACGGGCGGTCAGTTCGACGATGCAGCGGTCCGGGGCGGCACTGTAGGTGCCGGGTTCGGGCAGCCAGTCGGGGCCCGGGCGGGCCGGGGGCAGGACGGCGGTGGGGCGGGTCTCGGTGGTCATCTCGGCACCTCGATGGGCGAGCGGAGTGACGGGCGGGGAGAATGGAGCGAGCGGCGGGCTGCAGACCGGCACCGGGATCCGCTTCGAGTGGGGATCCGCGGGAGCCGGCCGTCTGGCCCGCGA
>NZ_JBFBBE010000135.1:0-22474 GCF_040682555.1 Streptomyces sp. NPDC051172 | reverse complement strand
GTGCTGGAAGCGTAGGAACTCCCATCATCGCAGGTCAGCAGGCACCTCTTCCTATTCCTCTGTCCACAGGCCGACTATCACGCGGTGGATCGAGGCTCAGCCATGCGGGCGCGGCACGTCCGAGAGCCCCAACACCCGTTGCTCGCACAGCAATTCGACGGTGCACCCGCACAGGGAATTCAGCGAGATCGTTTCCATGTCCACACAACGTGTTCGCAGGTATTTCGAATTGTCGCCACGGGCACAGCGCAGCTGCCGACACAGGGTCCCTCGAAAGGCCAATGAAACAGACATTCCACTGGAGTCGCTCCCTGGCCATATGCCCCATTTAGTCGGGACGAGTCATGACAACCGGGACACGTAATGGCGTATTGACCGTCGCCTCCATGAGGTTGTCAACTTCCCTCAATCGGGGCACTCAAAGGCAATTGGCAGAGACCACGTGGGGAGTTTTACGAAAACCCACAGACGACGCTAGGGTGCCTCAGATGTTTCACGCTGCCTCGTCCCCCGCACGCGCCGCGAGGTCCGGGATCGTCTCCCCCGTTTTCCGGGGGGAAAGTCTGTGACGAACTCGTTGCACCCGCACGGCCAGAACAGGGCGCCGCTCCCTCCGGCACAGTCGCCGGCGTCGGGAGTGCCGAGTCCGCGCTCACCGCAGAAACAGCAGAGCAATCCCCCGAAACCCGGCAAACAGCGCGACTCGTTCTTCGACAACGCGAAGTACCTGGCGATCGTGCTGGTGGCGATGGGCCACTCCTGGGAACCGCTGAAGGGTGACAGCCGCATCCTGGAGGCCGCGTACACGGTCGTGTACAGCTTCCACATGCCGGCGTTCATCATCATCTCCGGCTACTTCTCGCGCGGTTTCGACATGCGCCCCGACCGCGTCAGACGCCTGATCACCGGCGTTCTCGTGCCGTACATCGTCTTCGAGACCGCGTACACCCTCTTCAAGCGCTACGGCGACCACGACCCGAGCATGACGGTCAGTCTGCTCGACCCCTGGTACCTCACCTGGTTCCTGGTCGCACTGTTCATCTGGCGGCTGACCACCCCGCTGTGGAAGACCCTGCGGTGGCCGCTGCCCGTCGCGCTCGGCATCGCGATGTTCGGGTCGGTCTCGCCGGAGATCGGCAACGACCTCGACCTCCAGCGCGTCCTGCAGTTCCTGCCGTACTTCGTGCTCGGCCTGTACATGAAGCCCGAGCACTTCCGGATGGTGCGTACGCGGAAGATGCGGATCCTGGCGGTGCCGGTCTTCGCGACCGCGCTGGCCTTCGGCTGGTGGGCGGTGCCGCGGATGAACACCGCGTGGTTCTACCACCGGGACTCCGCCCAGGAGTTGGGCGCGCCGTGGTGGACCGGACCGGTCATGGTGCTCGCCATGTTCGGCTGCTCGCTGCTCCTGACCGCCTGCTTCTTCGCCTGGGTGCCGCGCCGGAAGACGTGGTTCACGGCGCTCGGGGCGGGGACGCTCTACGGCTATCTGCTGCACGGGTTCCTGGTGAAGGCCGGGGAGTTCTACGGCTGGTTCGAGCCGAAGTGGTTGCACCGGCCGTTGGGTGAGATCTTTGTGACGGTGGTGTTTGCCGGGGCTGTCACGTTGTTGTGTACTTCGCCGGTGCGGCGGGTGTTCAAGGGCGTGATGGAGCCCGAGATGAGGTGGGCCTTCCGGCCGGAGGCGGCGGAAGGTGCGCGGGGGCGCGAGACGGCCGGCGCCTGAGTGTTTGCCCCGATGTGCCGGTCGGCGTCTGCGGGTTCGTCGTGGCTTGTCGCGCCCGCGCGGCGGAGCCGCATGTCGACACAGCCCCGCGCCCCTAGATACCTGCTGCTAGGCCAGGCCGAGAAGTGCGCGCATTCGTGCGTACTTCTCGGTCAACCTCTTACGGGTTGCCTCGTCGGTGAGGCGGGCCAGGCGGGCCGGATCCGCATTGTGTGCCAGGTCCGCTTCCTTCACCAGGCGGGCGCCCGGCGTGGACAGGATCCGTTCGGCGTATGCTTCCGGGCTCTCCCCCGGGCGCTTCGTGACCGCCAGGACGATGTTCTTCGTGCGCGGGGTCAGAGGGGCCTCTTCCAGCCATTGCCCGGAGAGAGCGTCGTCCTCCACGGCGTCGTGGAGCCAGGCTGCCGCTATCTGGTCCTCGTCGCCGCCGCGTGTGCGTACGCCGTCGGCGACCGCCTGGAGGTGCTCGGCGTAGGGGCGTCCCGCCTTGTCCGTCTGGCCTTCGTGGGCGGCGCGGGCGGTGGCTTCGACTTCGGTGAGGGGCATCGGCCCCCGAGGGGTTTCGGTCATCGGCTCAGCCCAGGGTCGGCGGCTGGGAGGTGGCCGTGGGGCCCTCCCGGCAGATCAGCAGGAGTGCGCGGTCGTCGTTGACGTCCTTCGCGACCGCCTCGATGAGGTGCCAGGCGGCGCCGTGGAAGCCGCCGGCGACGTAGCGGTCGGCCTCACCCGTGAGACGGTCGATGCCCTCGACGATGTCCCGGTCGGACGTCTCCACCAGGCCGTCTGTGAACAGCATCAACACGTCCCCGGGGCGCAGCGAGCCCTTCACGGGGTCGAACTGCGCGCCGTCGTACACACCCAGGAGCGGGCCCTCGGCCGCCTTCTCCTCCCAGCGGCCGCTGCCCGCGCTGAGCTGGAGGCCCGGCGGATGACCCGCGGAGTAGAGCTCGTAGTCGCCGGAGTCGAGGTCCAGGACGAGGTGGATCGAGGTCGCGAATCCCTCGTCCCAGTCCTGGCGGAGCAGATAGCCGTTGGCCGCCGGGAGGAACGCGTGCGGGGGCAGGGAGCCGAGGAGTCCGCCGAACGCCCCCGACAGGAGCAGGGCGCGCGAGCCCGCGTCCATGCCCTTTCCGGAGACATCCGTCAGGACGACCTCCAATGTGCGGCCGCCGTTGGTACGGGCGGCGACCACGAAGTCGCCCGAGAAGGACTGGCCGCCCGCCGGACGCAGCGCCATCTCACGGTGCCAGCCGACCGGCAGCAGCGGCAGCTTGCTCTGCACCCGGATGCGTTCGCGCAGGTCGAAGAGCATGGTGCCGCCGCGCCGCCAGGGCACGCCGACCCGGCTGCGGAACTGGGCGATGAGCAGACCGAAGAACCCGCAGGCGGCCACCACCAGCACGACGCCAGGGGTGACACGGGAAGGGCCCTCCGTGTAGGGCCCCAGTTTCACCGACTCCACGATCAGCGCCGTGGCCGCGGCCGCGTACAGACCGAGCAGGCTCGCGGGGCGCAGCAGCAGGCCGCCCGCGACGATCGGCAGGACCAGTACGGCCGGGGAGCACCAGACGGAGTTGGCGAGCGTGACGGAGGCGATCAGCGGGACGGTGAGGAGCAGACCGGCGAGCGCGACCCAGTCCGAGCCGTCCCCCCGGAAGTAGTCCACGGCGCTTCTGCGCAGGCCGACGCGGACCCGGTGCCACTGCATCTTCAACCGGGCCGTGAACGTCTCGGCTGCTGCGCGCCGCTCTCGTCCTGCTGCCATTAGTTCGGGACCCTATCCATCGGACCAGCTGCTTGGCACGGGAGGTCCCACTTGTCCCCCGTCCGAGGTTCAACTTCACAGTGAACTTCACAGAAAGCCGTGGCGGGTCCGCCAAGGCGAAATTCCCTCGCTCCTCCCGCAATGCCCTGGTAGGCATGGTTCATGGGGACTGACTTGCGCGTGCTGCGCCGGGAAGACTGGGACGAGTGGTACGACAACCTGATCCGCGCCTTCGGCGGGATTCCGGAGTCGGCCGAGGAACGGGCGCTGTTTCGTGAGCTCACCGAGACGGACCGTTCCATCGGTACCTGGGACGGTGATGCGTGCGTCGGGACTGCGGGCGCGTTCTCCTTCCGGCTGACCGTGCCCGGCGGGGCCGCGGTGCCTGCGGCGGGCGTGACCATGGTGTCCGTGGCCGCGACGCACCGGCGGCGCGGGGTGCTGACGTCCATGATGCGGCGGCAGTTGGACGACGTACGGTCCTGGGGCGAGCCGCTGGCCGTCCTGACGGCGTCCGAACCTGCGATCTACGGACGATTCGGGTACGGCGTCGGGACGTACCACGTCAACGCCGAGATCGACACGACCCGTGTACGGCTGTCCGTGCCGCTCGGCACCGATGACGTACGGCTGCGGTACGCCGAGCCGGCCGACGTACTCGACGCGTGCGAGGCGGTGTACGCCCAACTGGTCGCGCGGCGGCCCGGGATGGTGGCGCGCATTGCGGGCTGGGAGCGGTTGTGGCTGCTCGACCCGGAGAGTGAGCGCGACGGTGCGTCGCCGCTGCAGTGCGTGCTCGCGGAGCGGGACGGCGAGGTCGTCGGGTACGCCCGCTTCCGGATCAAGGGGGACTGGGAGGCTGCCGGCCCCAAGGGGACGGTCGTCGTACAGGACGTGGACGCTTTGGACCCGGCGGCGCACGCGGCGTTGTGGCGGTTCCTGTTCGAGATCGACCTGACGTCGAGGATCGACGCACGGCGGCGGCCGCTGGACGAGCCGTGGCAGCACATGGTGTCCGACATCCGCCGCTGCTCGCTGTTGGTCCGGGACTCACTGCACGTGCGGCTGGTGGACGTCGGCGCCGCGCTGCAGGCGCGCACGTATCAGGCGCCGGTGGACGTGGTGCTGGAGGTCGAGGACGCCTTCTGCCCCTGGAACGAGGGCCGTTGGCGGCTGACCGGCGACCCGAAGGGCGCATCGTGCGAGCGTACGGCGGACGCCGCCGATCTCGCCCTGTCCGTAAGGGAGTTGGGCTCGGCGTACCTCGGTGGGGTCCCGCTGGCCTCGCTTGCGGCGGCCGGCCGGGTGCGCGAGCTGCGCCAGGGCGCACTGACGGAGGCGTCGCTCGCGTTCGGCTCGGCGGTGGCGCCCTGGCTGCCGCACGGGTTCTAGCGGCGCGTCAGCGCTGTTGGCAGGTGGGGCACCAGAAGAGGTTGCGGGCGGCGAGGTCGGCGGTGCGGATCTCGCCGGCGCAGATGTGGCAGGGGAGGGTGGCCCGGCGGTAGACGTACACCTCGCCGCCGTGGTCGTCGACGCGCGGCGGGCGGCCCATGGCCTCAGGGGTGTGTTCCGGGCGGACGGTGTCGATGCGGTTGTTGCGGACCCCCTCGTGCATCAGCTCGACCAGGTCGGACCAGATCGCGTCCCACTCGGCGGGTGTGACCTCCCGGCCGGGGCGGTAGGGGTCGATGCCGTGGCGGAAGAGGACCTCGGCGCGGTAGACGTTGCCGACGCCTGCGATCACCTTCTGGTCCATGAGGAGTGCCGCGATCGTCGTACGGCTGCGGGTGATGCGCCGGTACGCCGTCTGCGGGTCGGCGTCCTCGCGCAGGGGGTCGGGGCCGAGGCGGGCGTGTATCGCGTTCTTCTCGGTGTCCGTGATCAGGGCGCAGGTCGTGGGGCCGCGGAGGTCCACGTATGAGGTGTTGTTCGCGAGGCGGAGGCGGACGGTGTCCGTGGGCGGGGGCGCCGGGGCGTCGCCGAAGGCGACCTTGCCGAAGAGGCCGAGGTGGATGTGGACCCAGTCGGTGTCCCGGAAGCCCAGGAAGAGGTGTTTGCCGTGGGCGTCGGTGTGGGTGAGTTCGGCGGTGTCGAGGAGTTCCGCGGCGTCGGAGAACTTGCCCTGGGGGCTGGTGACGTGGGGGCGCGTGCCGAGGAAGCGGGCGGCGTAGTCCTTGGCCAAACGGTGAATCGTGTGCCCCTCAGGCACAGTGGCTCCTGTTCGTCTGCGGGTGGGGCGGGCGTGGGTTTGTTCGCCCCCGCCGCCCTCACCCGTTCCCGTCCCCGGGGACTGCCGCCCCTTCGACCCCGTCCAGAGGGCTCCGCCCCCTGGACCCCCTGTCGGCCTGAACGGCCTCGTCCTCAAACGCCGGACGGGCTGAAAAGCTGAAAGACTCCGGCGCCGGACGAGGTGGAAGTTACTGCTGCGGGTGGTGGGGCGGGATCGGGGGGAGGTCGCCCGTCGTCTCGTAGGCCGCGAGCATGTCGATTCGGCGGATGTGGCGGGCGTCCTCGGAGAACGGGGTACCCAGGAAGGTCTCGACGAACTTGGTCGCCTCCTCCTGGGTGTGCATGCGTGCGCCCACCGCCACGACGTTGGCGTTGTTGTGCTGGCGGCCGAGGGACGCCGTCTCCTCGCTCCAGGCGAGGGCCGCGCGGACGCCCTTGACCTTGTTCGCGGCGATCTGCTCGCCGTTGCCGGAACCGCCGATCACGATGCCGAGGGAGTCGGGGTCCGCGGCCGTCCGCTCCGCGGCGCGGAGGCAGAAGGGCGGGTAGTCGTCCTGGGCGTCGTAGATGTGGGGGCCGCAGTCGACGGGGTCGTGGCCTGCCGCCTTGAGCCACTCGACGAGGTGGTTCTTGAGTTCGAAGCCCGCATGGTCGGAGCCGAGATACACGCGCATGGTTCCGAGTGTGACATGGCTGTTTCCGGGCGGCAGCCTCGGGTGGCGGCCGGGAGGGCCGGGGTTCAGCGCAACGACCCCTGCCAAGGAACCTCAAGGAAACCTCAAGTAACGATCTGGATTCAAAGGTTCACGAATTCCTTTGCCTCCGTTTCACTGGACCAACTCGTACGCGACCCGTACGGGACCGCTCACCCGGCGCAAAGGAATTCCCCATGACTGGTCTCCAGGCCGGACTGAAGAACCGCCATCTGTCGATGATCGCCATCGGTGGCGTCATCGGCGCCGGCCTCTTCGTCGGCTCCAGCTCCGGTATCGCCACCGCGGGACCGGGCATCCTCCTGTCGTACGCCCTCGTCGGCACGCTCGTCGTCCTTGTGATGCGCATGCTCGGCGAGATGTCCGCCGCCAACCCGACCTCCGGCTCGTTCTCGGCGCACGCGGACCGGGCGCTCGGCCGTTGGGCCGGCTTCTCCATCGGCTGGCTCTACTGGTTCTTCTGGGTCGTGGTGCTCGCGGTGGAGGCCACCGCCGGGGCCAAGATCCTGGCGGGATGGGTGCCGGCCGTTCCGCAGTGGGGCTGGGCGCTGATCGTGATGGCGGTGCTGACTGCCACCAACCTCGTCTCGGTCGGCTCCTACGGCGAGTTCGAGTTCTGGTTCGCCGGGATCAAGGTCGTCGCGATCGGTGCGTTCATCGTGGTCGGCGGGCTCGCGGTCTTCGGTGTGCTGCCGGGCGTGGACAGCCACAAGGCCGGCCTGAGCAACCTCACCGGTCACGGCGGCTTCCTGCCCAACGGGCCCGGCGCGATCCTCACCGGCGTACTGCTGGTCGTCTTCTCCTTCATGGGCAGCGAGATCGCGACGCTGGCCGCCGGTGAGTCGGAGGACCCGCAGCGGGCCGTCACCAAGTCGACCAACAGCATCATCTGGCGTATCGGCGTCTTCTACCTGGGCTCGATCTTCGTCGTCGTGACGCTGCTGCCGTGGAACGACCCGTCGATCAAGAAGCAGGGCTCCTACGTCGCCGCCCTCGACTCCCTCGGGATCGCACACGCCGGTCAGATCATGAACTTCATCGTGCTGACGTCGGTGCTGTCCTGTCTCAACTCGGGTCTGTACACGGCCTCCCGGATGGCCTTCTCGCTCGGTGAGCGGGGGGACGCGCCGAAGGCGTTCGCCAGGACCACCTCGCGGGGCGTTCCGATGGCCGCGATCGTCGCCTCCGTCGTCTTCGGCTTCGTCGCCGTGTTCTTCAACTACAAGTTCCCGGACTCGGTCTTCCTCTTCCTGGTCAACTCCAGTGGTGCAGTGGCGCTGTTCGTGTGGCTGGCCATCTGCTTCTCGCAGCTGCGGATGCGGAAGATCATCCAGGCCGAGGCGCCGGAGAAGCTGGTCGTGAAGATGTGGCTGTACCCGTATCTGACCTGGGCGACGGCCGCGCTGATCGTGTTCGTGCTCGGTTACATGCTCACGGACACGGAGCACGACGGGCGCGAGACCGTACTGCTGTCGCTGCTGGTCGCGGCGGTCGTGCTGGTCGTCGCCGTGGTGAAGGAGAAGGTGCGCGGGGGCAGCCGGGCGGCTGTCGCGGGCGCGTCCTCGGCGGAGGCGCAGGGCCAGGACAAGGTCACGGCCGGCTGACGCCCCTCGCGGCACCGCTCACAGCACCGTGAAGCCGTCCTTGACCCTGTCGTAGGTCTTGAGCGCCTGGGTCTCGGTCTCGGGCTGGTACCAGGTGTTGATCTGGTACGACTTCCCGTCCTGGTCGAAGCCCAGCAGCCGGGCGTGCCAGGGTGTGCCCTTCATGGTGAAGGTGTACTCCCAGACCACGGCCGGGTTGCCGCGGAACGTCGTCTTCTCCAGGCGGATCTTCCGGTAGTCCTGGCCCTGGTGGGCGTCCTGCTCCGACTTCTGCCAGGTCTCCATCAGGTCGCCGCGGGCGAGGGACGACTTGGCCACCAGCTCCTGTGTGCCGTCCGGGGACGTGTAGTGCACCTCCGCCCCCGTCTTCAGATCCCGCCGCCAGCCCTGCGGCGGCGCCCACGCGAACCCGCCTGCCTCCCGATGCGCACCCGGAGGCAGGCTCTGCGGCCTGGACGTGCCTTCCACCGTGGGCGACGGGCTGCCGGCGGACGTGGTGGCGGACGTCGTCGGTGCGGTCGAGGAGCCTGCCTGGTCGCCGCCGGGTGATCGGGAGTTCGTCAGAAGGAGTACGGCGACGACGGCGCCGGCCGCCACCAGGCCGACGGCGGACACGAGTACGGCACGGTGGCGACTGCGGTGAGGGCCGTCGGAGCCGTTGCGATGTGCGGAATTGGCGGACGAGGTCTCGGAGCGGGCCTCCGAGCGCAGCTCGGAGGGGACTTCGGTGGAGGCGTTGGGGAGCTGCACGGGTACTGAGGGCGCGGAGGGGGTCGGGGCTGCTACCGGGGGGGGGGCCGGGGGGCGCTCTCGGCGGAAGTCGTAGGTCGGTCCTTGGGGTATCGCGTCCTCGATGGGGGCGGGCGCGGGTTGCCTGGGGTCGCGTGCGGCGCGTACGAGACGGGTGTCCAGGTAGGGCGGGGTCGGCTCCTCGCTGGAGGCGCCGGCCCCGCCGGGCTGCTCGGGCTCGGCTTCGGCAGCCGCCGGGCTCGGATCGGCACTCTCGCCCGGTTCGGTCCCGGGTGGCTCCGGAGACTCGGACGGCTCTTCCGCATCCGTCGGTCGTGGTGCCGGGTACGCGACCGGGCGCAGGGCCTCCTCCACGTCGGGCAGGGCCGGGCGGACCGCCGGCTCCTTCTCCAGCAGGGCGGCAAGTACGTCTCGCAGGGGGCCTGCCGCGGCGGGGAGTCGGGGCTCCTCGTAGAGGACCGCGTGCAGGGTGGCCAGGGTCGTGTCGCGGGAGAAGGGGGAGCGGCCGCCCAGGGCCGCGCAGAGTGTCGCGCCCAGCGACCACACGTCCGACGGCGGGCCCTGGGGGCGGCCGGAGATGCGTTCGGGGGCCATGTAGTCGGGGGAGCCGACGAGCATGCCGACCATGGTGAGCGCCTTGGCGTCCTGGATCGCGGCGATGCCGAAGTCG
Organism: Streptomyces sp. NPDC051172; assembly: GCF_040682555.1. Taxonomy (NCBI): domain Bacteria; kingdom Bacillati; phylum Actinomycetota; class Actinomycetes; order Kitasatosporales; family Streptomycetaceae; genus Streptomyces; species Streptomyces sp. NPDC051172. Next base: position 13,017 of record NZ_JBFBBE010000135.1, on the reverse strand, counting down.
GTGAGGACGATGCGCCGGCCGCCGTCCTCGACCAGGACGTTCCCCGGTTTGATGTCCCGGTGCAGGACACCGCGTGCGTGCACCTGGCGCAGCGCCGCCACCAGACCGAGCCCGATCCGTGCCGTCTCACCCGGTCCCAGCGGCCCCTCCTCCACCATGATCCGTTCGAGGGAGCGGCCGCCGACCAACTCCATGACGATCCACAGGCGTTCGCCCTCGTCGACCACGTCGTAGACCCGAACGACATTGGGATGGTCGATCCGGGCGGTGGCCCTGGCCTCCCGCAGTGTGCGTTCGCGGCGGGTGCGGGCGTCCTCCGCGTCCAGGCCGTCTATGCGCATCTCCTTGACGGCGACCGGGCGGTCGAGCATCTCGTCGGTGGCTCGCCACACCCGCCCCATTCCTCCCTGCCCGATGCTTTCGACCAACCGATAGCGCCCCGTCACCAGCAACCCTGGGAATCCGCCACTTCTCGTATTTCCCGGCAATCCGCTGCACCCCCTCAGCCACCGAAATTCTCTCAGCTGTCTTGATTACCTCGGCCGCACCCCGACTGAAACACAATGGTCACACTTCGCGGCGTACCAGCATAGTGCGGAGAAATCTTGTGGTAGCTCTTCAAGTACTGCGAATTCAGGCGCAGCCAAGGGGGATGTGAACATGAGTTCTCGTCGCACGACGACCATCGCGGGATCGCTGGTCGCGGCATCTTTTTCGGCGGTGATGATCCTTTCCTTCACCGCCAGCGCGGACGACCAGGGGCCCGGCAGCAGCAAGGGGGGAAAGGCCGTCGACGAGGCACCGGCAGGCGTGAGGCTGACCACGCTCCTGCCCTCCAGGATCTCGGTCGACAATGGCTCGCAGAAAACGGCACTCACCGCCACGGTGAAGAACGAAGGGACCAAGGACAGCGGAAAGATCCAGCTTCTGGTCGTCGGATTCGACGGCCTCACGGTCAAGAGTGCTCAAGGCTGCTCCAAGATTGACGGGAAGAACCTTCCGGCCGGCTCGAACAGCGGTTTCTCCTGCCCGATCGACAATCTCGCGGCCAGCAAGTCCAAGTCATTTGCCGTCGACGCCACATACGACCTGCGCAAGACCGGCAAGATCTGCCTTCCCGTGCAGTCCGGCGACGGGAAGAAGACGTACTGGCAGCAGGGCCCGGTTCCGTTCGGTACGACCAATCCGTCGCCGAACGCCCCGGCCACCCCGCTGCTCCTCGGCACCGACAACAAGCCGGTGGCCCCGGCCGGCGGCAGCGAGCTGCCGAAGACCGGTGTCGGGCGCGATGTCCTGCCGCTGGGCGCGGCGGGCGCGTCGCTGGTCGCGGCCGGTGCGGCGGGGCTGTGGTGGTCCTCCCGGCGGCCGACCCCGCAGCGGCTGCGCGGCTGAGCCCCCTCGGGCACACCGGTCGCCACTTCGCCCGCATAACCTGACGGTAATTGTCAGGTTATGCGGGCACGATGCGTTTCATGAACTTCGCCGACCACACCGCCGACCTGCTCGCTCTCCGTCCCGGCGACCCCGGCTACGACGACGAACTCGCAGGCTTCCAGACCGGGTTCGCCCAGCGTCCCGCCGTCGTCTTCACCGCGGCCTCGGCCGAGGACGTGAACGCGGCCGTACGGTATGCGGCCGAACACAACGTGCCGATCGGCGTCCAGGCCACCGGGCACGGGCTGCCCGGCGCCTGTGCGGGCGGGGTGCTGGTGACGACGAGGCGGATGGACCGGGTGACCGTCGACCCCGAGGCACGCACCGCGCGCGTGCAGGCGGGCGTCCGCTGGGGGCAGGTCGTGGCGGCCGCCGAGCCGTATGGTCTGGCCCCGCTCAACGGATCCGCGCCGAGCGTCGGCGCCGTCTCCTACACACTGAGCGGCGGACTGTCCATCCTGGCCAGGGAGTTCGGGTACGCGGCCGACCACGTGCGCTCCCTGGACCTCGTCACGGCCGACGGCCGGCTCCGGCAGGTGACCCGGGAGTCCGACCCCGATCTGTACTGGGCCCTGCTCGGCGGCGGTCACAACTTCGGCATCGTCACCGAGCTGGAGATCGGCCTGGTACCCGTGAGGACGCTCTACGGCGGTTCGCTCGCGTTCGACGGCCGCGAGGTCGACCCGGCGGCCCTGCTGCGGGCGTACGAGGAGTGGACGCGGACCGTGCCCGACGGGCTGACCTCGTCCTTCGCGGCCGTACCGTATCCGGACATCCCGGCGTTGCCGCCGCAGCTGCGCGGTCGGTACGTCGTCTCCGTGCGCGTCGCGTACACCGGCACCGGTGGTGAGCAACTCGTCGCTCCACTGCGGGAGTCGGGGCCCGTGCTCGCCGACTCGTTGCGCGAGATGCCGTATGCCGAGAGCCACACCATCCACAGCGACCCGGACTTCCCGCATGCGTACTACGGGGACAGTGCGGTGCTGAGCGAGCTGGATGTGGAGCGGGCCGGTGAGGTGCTCGCCGCCGTCGGGCCGGATGCCGGTGGTCCGATGTGCGTCCTGCAGATCAACCACCTGGGTGGGGCACTCGCCCGGCCCGCGCCGAACTCGGTGCCGTACCGCGAAGGGCGTTTCCTGGTGCGGCTGCTGGCGGTGGGCGACCGGGACGCGGCGCGCGCGGTGCTGGACCCGGCGTTCGCGCTGCTCGCCCCGGTCACGATCGGGCGTGCGCTCAACTTCGCCTTCGGTGCCGGGGACCGGACGGACGGGCTGTACGACGCCGGAACGCAGAAGAGGCTCGCCGAGCTGAAGTCGTCGTACGACCCGGCGAACCTCTTCTGCAGGAACTACAACCTCAGCGCTTGTCGATGAGCTTCCAGGCGGTGGGCAGGACGCCCATCGCCAGGGCGGCCTTGAGGGCGTCGCCGATCAGGAACGGGGTGAGACCGGCCGCGACCGCCGTGGACGCGGACATGTCGGCGGCGTAGGCCAGGTACGGGACGCCGACGGCGTAGATGACCGCCTCGCCGAGCAGCATGGTGCCGGCCATGCGCAGCACGGAGCGGTCGGCGCCACGGCGGGCCAGGGCGCCCACGACGGTGGACGCGAGGAGCATGCCGAGGATGTAGCCGAAGGAGACGGAGACACCGGAGCTGCCGCCCGCGAACCACGGCACGCCGGCGAGTCCGGCAAGCGCGTACAGCACGAGCGAGGCGAGACCACGGCTCGCGCCGAGCGTCGTGCCGACCAGCAGCGCGGCGAAGGTCTGGCCGGTCACCGGCACCGGGGAGCCCGGGACGGGCACGGAGATCTGGGCCGCGAGGCCGGTGAGCGCGGCGCCGCCGAGCACGAGTGCCACGTCCCGGACGCGGGACGCTGGCAGGAGGTCGGCGAGGACCTCGCGGGGGCGGACGGTGGCGGCAGCGGTGCTCATGGGGACTCCGCGGGTGACGGGGACATGCTGGGACACGATGACGCTATCCCAGCGACATCGAGCCGATCACCGTCAGCGGTCGACAAAGGGTGAGACAGGGGCTTGGTGGGCTCTACACAAAGAGTGCTGGTTACACCCGGTTCGGCGTGATGCCGGTCACGGAGGCAGGGAGGCCGCGCTCACCCGGCCGGAGGCAGGCAGGTCTGTAGGGTCTCACCAAATGAATCCTAGTGGTCTGGCCGGATTCACCTTTTCTGGCCTACCCTTCGAGCCATGGTTGCCCAGGCCCGGAACTTCACGTCGCGTCGCTATGTCGACCTGCGACGCCAGGGTGCTGCCACCTGTCGCCGTCCGGTGTGAGGCGGGCCGCGGCACGCCTCGACCTCCGAGACGTGTCGGCCCCGTTCCCGAGGACGGTCTCCCATGCCCTCTGCCCCGGCATCCACCCTTGCGTCCCCTGCGTCCCCTTCCACCCGTCGCCGTACCAGCGCGAGCGTCGTGCTGCGGTCCGTGCTGGAGCACGGTCCGGTGGCCCGCAGCACCATCGCCCGGCTGACCGGTCTGTCGCCGGCGTCGGTGACGGACTACTGCGCCCGGTTCGCCGAACTGGGCCTGATCCGCGAGTCGGCCGTGCCCCGGCGCTCGAACGGGGTGGGCCGCCCGCATGTCCCCGTCGACCTGGACGACTCCCGTTTCGTGGTCGGCGGGGTGCATGTGGCGGTGCCGTACACCACGGTCGCGCTGCTCGATCTGCGCGGCCGGGTGGTGGCGCGGAGCGAGTTGAAGCACGAGCGCACCGATCCCGGCTCGGTGCTGGCCCGGGCCGCCGAAGGGTTCGGGGCGCTGCTGGCCGGCAACCCCCGGTGCAGAGCTCTCGGTGTCGGCGTGGCCGTCGGCGGCTGGGTGGACCGGGAGTCCGGGACCGTCGTGGAGCACGCGCTGCTCGGCTGGCGGGAGGTGGCCGTGCGGGAGGTGCTCGGCGAGCGCACCGGGCTGCCCGTCCATGTGGACGGCCACGCGCGGGCGCTGGTCAACGCGGAGCGGCTGTTCGGGCGGGCGCGGGGCAGCGGGAGCATGCTGCATCTGTTCGTCGGCAACGTCGTCGACGCGGCGTTCGCCACCCATGACGAGGTGCACCACGGGCCCCGCTCCCAGGCGGGCGCCATCGCGCATCTGCCGGTACCGGGCGGCACGGAGCCCTGCGCCTGCGGGCGGACCGGCTGCCTGCAGGCCGAGTTGAGCGAGCGGACGCTGTGCCGACGGGCGCGGGAGGCGGGCGTGACGGACGGCGTGAACCCCATGCATGTGGTCGCGGCGGCCGCCGCGGACGATCCCGAGGCCGTACGGCTGCTGGTGCAGCGGGCGGGGGCGATCGGGCGGGCGGCGCGGCTGCTGCTCGATGTGCTCAATCCGGAGACGGTGGTCGTGACGGAGGTCGGGATCATTCACCGGGAGGACTGCCTGAACGCGTTGCGCGAAGGGGTCGGCGACGAGCGTGCCGCGGCCGTGGTGCCGACGAGTTTTCCGGATTCGGTGCTCGCGGTGGCGGGCGGTTCGGTGGCCCTCGATGTGCTCTACCGGGATCCGCTGGCCGCTTGACCTGAGGCTATTTAATTCAGAATCGCCGAATATTGACAGGCCTCGGCGCCGACCAGGAACATCGTACCCATGAGCCCGATCGTGAGCTGTCGCACCCTTTGTTGCTGACACGTTGCCGCGTGTGAAGCGCTCATTTCTTCCTGCGTAAATACCGCGGAATTCCCTCCCCCTGGCTCTCTCCTGCCGGAATTCCGCATGCGCTCTTCCCTGCTGCGCTCCCTCTTTTCTGCGCTCGTTCCCTCTGAACTTCACGGAGTCCTGCCATGCCCTCCTCTCTCGTGCCGGGTCTCGACCGACGGCTCTTTCTCACTTCAGTGCTCGGTGCCGCAGCCGGTGTCGCCGGTCTGACCGGCTGCGCGGGCGGCAGTGCATCCGCCGACAGCAAGCGCGTCTCGACCGCGCCGCTCGCCGACAAGGTTCCGGCCGGTACGAGCCTGAAGATCGCCTCCTATCAGAACACCGAGCAACTCCAGTTCACATTGGCCAAGTTGGGCGACCTGCCGTTCAAGGTGTCGAACTGGTTGAACATCGGCGCAGGCCCTGATGTGATCAACGCTTTCCGCGCCAAATCCCTGGACGTCGCCAACAACGCCGGAATCCCGCCGATCCAGGCGCACTACCAGGGCTTCGACGCGAAGATCGTCGCGATCAACATCACCCGCAAGCCCAATTACCTCTTCGCCACCAAGCCCGGCAGCGACATCCGGTCGGTCGCCGACTTCACGGGCAAGAAGCTCGCCTTCTCGCAGGGCCAGGCCCAAGGTGTCGTGCTCCTGCGGGCGTTGAAGAAGGCGGGCCTCAAGTACGACGAGGTCGACCTCGTCCCGCTGACCAGCAACCAGTTCCTGACGGCCCTGCAGTCCGGCCAGGTGGACATCGCGCCGCTCGCCAACCAGCAGGCGCCCGCCTATCTCGGGCAGTACGCCTCCAAGGGCGCCCACGCCATCACCACGGACGTCGTCGACCTCCTCAACCTGCTGTGGGCGCCGGTCTCCGTGCTCAACGACCCCGCGAAGGCCGCCGCGGTCGCCGCGTACATCCCGTACTGGGCCAAGGGCCAGGTCTGGACGTACGAGAACCCCGACGCCTGGAACGAGGAGTTCTACGTCAAGACGCAGAACCTGACCCTCGCGCAGGCCCGGGGCATCAGCAAGCTCGCCAACAAGCCGCTGTTCCCTCCGAGTTGGACCGAGGCGATCAAGTGGGAGCAGGAGACCGCCGATCTGCTGGCGGAGGGCGGCTTCGTGAAGAAGTTCGACGTCTCCTCGCTCTTCGACCACCGCTTCGAGTCCATCGCCGCCAAGGCCGTGCCGGCGGAGTACCGGAGGTGACCGCGATGACCACCACCACGCCCACCGCGCTCCCGGCGCAGGCTCGGGAACAACAGAGTCGTCCCGCACGGCGCCGCCGCCGCGGCCTGTCCCCCGGCAGGCGGCTGCCCGCCTCCCGGCTGATCGGCCCGGCGCTCTTCCTCGCCCTGTGGGCCGCCGCCTCGGCCGCCGGACGGCTCGACCCGGCCGCGATCCCCGCGCCCTGGACGGTGCTGCGGACCGCGGGCCGGCTGTGGACCTCGGGGACGCTGCCCACGGACATCCTGACCTCCCTCGAACGGGCCGCGTACGGCTTCACGATCGGTCTGGCGGCCGGGGTCGTGCTGGCGCTGGCCGCCGGCCTCAGCCGGGTCGGCGAGGCGCTGATCGACGGGACGGTGAACCTCAACCGGGCGATCCCGACCCTCGGTCTGATCCCGCTGTTCATCCTCTGGCTGGGCATCGGCGAGGCGTTCAAGATCGCGATCATCGCGATCGTCGTCTACGTCCCGATCTATCTGAACACGCACTCCGCGCTGTCCGGCATCGACAGCCGCTTCGTCGAACTCGCCGAGGTGCAGGGGCTGTCCCGCTTCCAGTTCATCCGCCAGATCGTCATACCCGGCGCCCTGCCCGGATTCTTCGTGGGACTCCGGCTCGGGGTGACCGGCTCCTGGCTGGGCCTGGTGGTCCTGGAGCAGATCAACGCCACCAGCGGGCTCGGCTACATGATGTTCCAGGCCCAGAACTACGGCCAGTCCGACGTCATCCTCGTCGGCCTGGCCGTCTACGGGATCTTCGGCCTGGTCTCCGACAGCGCGGTCCGTCTCATCGAACGGAGGGTGCTGTCATGGCGCCGCACACTGAACAGCTGACCCGGCCGACGGTCCAACTCCGGGGGCTCACCCGGTCGTTCGAGGGGCGGACCGTCCTCGACGGCATCGACCTCGACATCCCGGCGGGACAGTTCACGGCCCTGCTCGGGCACAGCGGCTCCGGCAAGAGCACGCTGCTGCGGGCGATCGCGGGCCTGGACCACAAGGTCGCGGGCAGCGGGCAGCTCACGGCCCCGGAGCAGGTGTCCGTGGTCTTCCAGGACTCCCGGCTGCTGCCCTGGCGCCGGGTCCTGGACAACGTACTCCTCGGCCTGGACGGCAAGGACGCCGAGCAGAAGGGCCGGGAAGCCCTGGCCGAGGTGGGCCTGAAGGGCCGCGAACGGGCCTGGCCGAACGAGCTGTCCGGCGGCGAGGCGCAGCGGGCGGCGCTCGCGCGGTCGCTGGTCCGCGAACCCGAACTGCTGCTGGCCGATGAGCCGTTCGGCGCGTTGGACGCACTTACGCGCATCAAGATGCAGGCCCTGCTGCGGGAGCTGTGGAAGCGGCATCAGCCGTCCGTGCTGCTTGTCACCCATGACGTGGACGAGGCGATCGTGCTCGCCGACCGGGTGCTTGTGCTCGACTCCGGGCGGATCTCGGTCGATCTGGCCATCGACCGGGAGGCGGCGGCGCGCGGCGAGTACCGGGAGCGGTTGCTTGCGGCGCTGGGCGTCACCGAGGGGGTGCGGTGACCGCCACCGGGGGCTGCCGCCCCCAGGCCCCCGCTGTCGGCCCTTGAGGGGCCTCGTCCTCAAACGCCGGACGGGCTGAATTGCGCACCCGGCACTCGCAGGTTCCCGTAGCAAAGGACACCCCATGCCCCGCCAGCTCCATCTCAACGCCTTCCTCATGAGCACCGGCCATCACGAAGCCTCGTGGCGGCTGCCCGAGAGCGATCCGTATGCGCACGTCGAGCTGGACCACTACGTGCGGCTCGCCCGGATCGCCGAACGCGGCACCTTCGACTCCCTCTTCCTCGCCGACGGGCCGCAGCTGTGGGGCAATCTCGCCCAGCGCCCCGCGGGCGCCCTGGAGCCGCTCACCCTGCTGACCGCACTGGCGACGGCCACCGAGCACATCGGGCTGATCGCCACCGCCTCCACCTCGTACAACTCCCCCTACAACCTGGCCCGCAAGTTCGCCTCCCTGGACATCATCAGCGGCGGCCGCGCCGGCTGGAACATCGTCACCACGGCGGGTGCCGAGGCCGCGCGCAACTTCGGTCTGGAGCACGAGCCCGCCCACGCCGACCGGTACGCCCGCGCCGCCGAGTTCCTCGACGTGGCGCTGAAGCTCTGGGACAGCTGGGAGGACGACGCCATCGTCGGCGACAAGGCGGCCGGCGTCTGGGGCGACGACGCGAAGATCCATCCTCCCCGGCACAAGGGGACGTACTTCAGCGTCGAGGGCGCGCTCAACGTCCCCCGCTCGCCCCAGGGTTACCCGCTGCTGGTGCAGGCGGGGTCGAGCGAGGACGGGAAGACGTTCGCCGCGCGCTACGCGGAGGCGGTGTTCACCGCCCAGCAGACCCTGGCCGACGCCCAGGCCTTCTACGCCGACCTCAAGTCCCGCACGGCGGCGGCCGGCCGGGACCCCGGGCACATCAAGGTGCTGCCCGGGATCGTGCCGGTCATCGGGTCCACGGAGGCCGAGGCGCGGGCGAACGAGCAGGTCCTGGAGGACCACATCGTGTACACGCACGGCGTGGACCGTCTGGAGCGTCTTCTCCAGCTCCCGGAAGGGACGCTGGAGTTGGACTCCCGACTGCCGGCCGACCTGCCGCCCGAGGACGCCATCGAGGGCGCCAAGAGCCGCTACACCCTCATCGTCGAACTCGCCCGGCGCGAGCGCCTCACCGTCCGGCAGCTGGTCGGCCGGCTCGGCGGCGGACGCGGCCACCTCACCTTCGCGGGCACGCCCGAGCAGGTGGCCGACGCGATCGAGACGTGGTTCACGCAGGGCGCCGCCGACGGGTTCAACATCATGCCCGCCGTGCTGCCCTCCGGGCTCGAGACCTTCGTCGACCAGGTCGTCCCGATCCTCCGCACCCGAGGCCTGCTCCGCGCGGAGTACGGCCCCCGCCAGACCCTCCGGGAGCGCTACGGCCTCCCCCGCCCCGCCAACCAGTACTCCACCCAGGAACCCTCCCTCGTCTGAAAGGACCGGCCCCCCGTGCCAAGCATCGAAATCCAGAAGGTCACCGCCCACACCGGCGCCCGTGTCTCCGGCGTCGACATCTCCAAGCCGCTCGACGAGGAGACGACCGCCGCCGTCCGCGAGGCCCTCAACGTCCACAAGGCGCTCGTCTTCGACGACGTGAACCTCGACGACGCCGGCCAGCAGGCCTTCGTCCGCCACCTCGGCGACATCACCACCGCCCACCCGACGGTCTCCTCCGTGGACGGCGTCCCGAACGTGCTGCCCGTCGACAGCGAGCGCGGCCGCGCCGCCAACCACTGGCACACGGACGTCACCTTCGTGCTGAACCCGCCGCAGGCCAGCACCCTGCGCTCGATCACGATCCCGCCGTACGGCGGCGAGACCCTGATCGCCAACTCGGCGGCCGCCTACCGCCAACTCCCCGACTCGCTCCGCCAGTTGGCGGACACGCTGTGGGCGGAGCACACCAACGACTACGACTACGCCGTACCGGAGGAGGAGCTCGACGAGCAGCAGGCCGCCCAGCGCGCCCAGTTCACCTCGATCAAGTACCGCACGGTCCACCCGGTGGTCCGCGTGCACCCGCTGACCGGTGAGCGCGGGCTGTTCATCGGCGGGTTCGCGCAGCGCATCGTCGGCCTGTCGCCGGGCGAGTCCCGCAAGATCCTCGATCTGCTGCAGGCGTATGTCACCCGGCCGGAGAACATCCTGCGTCACCGCTGGTCGGAGAACCAGCTGGTCCTCTTCGACAACCGCATCACCCAGCACTACGCCATCGACAACTACGACGGTCTGCCGCGCCGCCTGCACCGGGTGACCGTCGCAGGTGACATCCCGGTCGGCATCGAGGGCAAGGAGAGCTACTCGATCGAGGGCGACGCCTCGCACTACACCTCCGTAGCCGCATAGTCACAGCACGTACCGGGTGCGTCCGGATAATGGGCGGTCTCTCCTGCTGAGCGGGGAGGCCGCCCAGACTGTGGGCGTTTTTGCCCATCTCATGGACTGGACGAGCCGCGCCCATGCCCAGCAGCACCACCGAGGTCGCCACGCCGCCGCAGGCGGACGCCGACGCCACCCTGTCCCACGGCCTGAAGCAGCGCCATCTGTCGATGATCGCCCTCGGCGGGGTCATCGGCGCCGGGCTGTTCGTCGGTTCCGGCGCGGGTATCGCCGCCGCCGGACCCTCCATCGTCGTCGCCTACACGCTCTCCGGTCTCCTCGTGATGCTGGTGATGCGGATGCTCGGCGAGATGTCGGCCGCGTATCCGTCGTCGGGTTCGTTCTCGGCGCATGCGGAACGGGCGATCGGGCCCTGGGCGGGCTTCACCGCGGGCTGGTCCTTCTGGGTGCTGCTGTGCACGGCGGTCGGCCTGGAGGGCATCGGCGCCGCGAAGATCGTGACGGGCTGGCTGCCGCACACGCCCGAGTGGGGCTGGGTGGCCCTGTTCATGGTCGTGTTCTGTGTCGCGAACCTGGCCGCGGTGAAGAACTTCGGCGAGTTCGAGTTCTGGTTCGCGGCCCTGAAGGTCGGCGCGATCAGCCTGTTCCTGGTACTGGGGATCCTCGCCATCGCGGGCGTGCTCCCCGGCACGGACGCCCCGGGCACGGCGAACCTCACCGAGTTCCTGCCGAACGGCAGCGAGGGCCTGATCGTCGGCGTGCTCGCCTCGATCTTCGCGTACGGCGGCCTGGAGACCGTCACCATCGCGGCGGCCGAGTCGCAGGACCCGGTGCGGGGCGTGGCAAGCGCCGTCCGTACGGCGATGTGGCGCATCGCGCTGTTCTACATCGGCTCGATGGCGGTCATCGTGACGCTCGTCCCCTGGGACTCCAAGGACGTCGTCGAGAAGGGCCCGTACGTCGCCGCCCTCGACCACCTGGGCATCCCGGGCGCCGGACAGCTCATGAACGTGGTCGTCCTGGTCGCCCTGCTGTCGGCCATGAACGCCAACATCTACGGCTCCTCACGGATCGCCTACTCCCTCGTCGAGCGCGGCCAGGGCCCGAAGGTGCTGGGCCGGGTGTCGGGCGGAGTCCCGCGGATCGCCGTCCTCGCCTCCTCCGTCTTCGGCTTCGTCTGCGTCGTCCTCAGCTACTGGCGCCCGGACGACGTCTTCCCCTGGCTGCTGGACATGATCGGGGCGGTGATCCTGGTCGTCTGGATCTTCATCGCGGTCAGCCAGCTGCGGCTGCGGGCCCGGCTGAACCGGGAGGCGCCCGAGAAGCTTGCGGTCCGGATGTGGGCGTTCCCGTGGCTGACCTGGGTGGCGCTGGCGGGCATGGCGGCCATCTTCGTCCTGATGGCCCGGGAGCCCGGCACCCGGGTGCAGCTCTACTACACCGGCGGGATGACGGCCGTGCTGGCGGCCGTGGGATACGCACGGCAGCGGGCCAGGCACTGACGACAGCCGCCCCGCGAAGAAGCCCCCCGCGTACACACGGGGGGGCTTCTTGTTGCTAGCGTGCAGTTGCAAGTCACTTGCAATAAGAGTTCCGGAGGGGACCCCCCATGCCCGTCTACACGCTTCCTGACCTGCCGTACGACTACTCCGCACTCGCGCCCGTGATCAGCCCCGAGATCATCGAGCTGCACCACGACAAGCACCACGCGGCGTATGTGAAGGGCGCCAACGACACACTGGAGCAACTCGCTCAGGCACGGGACAAGGAGTCGTGGGCGGCGGTCAACTGTCTTGAGAAGAACCTGGCGTTCCATCTGTCCGGGCACATCCTGCACTCGATCTACTGGCAGAACATGACCGGTGACGGCGGTGGTGAGCCGCTGGCGGCGGACGGCGTGGGCGAGCTCGCGGACGCGATCGCCGAGTCCTTCGGATCGTTCGCCGGCTTCCGGGCGCAGCTGTCGAAGGCCGCCGCCACCACCCAGGGCTCGGGCTGGGGCGTCCTCGCGTACGAGCCGCTGAGCGGTCGGCTGATCGTCGAGCAGGTCTACGACCACCAGGGCAATGTCGGGCAGGGCTCGGTGCCGATCCTCGTCTTCGACGCCTGGGAGCACGCCTTCTACCTCCAGTACCGGAACCAGAAGGTGGACTTCGTCGAGGCGATGTGGCGGGTCGTCAACTGGCAGGACGTGGCGCGGCGTTACGAGGCCGCGAAGTCCCGTGCGGATGTGCTGCTGTTCGCCCCCTGAGCCCGTGAAGCGTCCTGCCGCGTGATCGTCTTCTCACCTTTCACGTAGCGGGCGGATGAAGAGGAAGGCCCTCGCGAGGACGTGACTCGCGAGGGCCTTCCTTTTTCGTCACCGTTCCGCAACAGGCATGAACCGCCCTGGCAGGTGCCCCGTAGAGCCGGGTGTGAGCGGCCGAGCGGCCGCGGCGATCCGGAACGAGAGAAGGAACCGACATGGCCGGCGGCAACATCAAGATCAGCCCGGACGAGATGCGGGAGGCGTCGACGTGGCTGCAGCACCAGAAGGAACTGATGCAGCAGAGCCTCCACGAGGCCAACACCAAGATGGACGAGATGGTCGAGGCGGCTTACGCGACGCCGGGCTCCGAGAGCAAGTTCCGTCCGTTCTGGGAGGAGTACAAGAACGGCACCGAGAAGGCCATTGAGGGCCTTCAGGGCGTCAGCGAGTTCATCAAGCAGGTCGCCGACGCGTTCGTCGACACCGACGACCAGACGTCCGGCGCCATCGGCTGACTTCTTGGCAACGGCCGGGTTCCGCGGCGTTCCGTCGC
>NZ_JBFBBE010000134.1:0-22751 GCF_040682555.1 Streptomyces sp. NPDC051172 | reverse complement strand
CCTGATCCACAAGACCGGCCCCGCCACCTACGCCCTCGCCTGCTGACCCGACACGCTCGACACCGACCAGAAGATCCTTAACTTCCCGGCCTTGGATCATGAGCGGTGGAGGACGTCCGCTTTTTGGACAAGCCTTGACCAGAACCTGTCACCCACGGGTCCTTCAGGGGCTGTCCTCGCCGCCCTCGGTGCCGCCGTTGGCCAGCCACTGCGCGTAGGCGATCGCGGCCAGGCGGGCGGAGAAGAGGTTGTCACGTGCCGTGGCGGTCGTGGCGGAGGCGGTGCCGGCGGCCGCAGCAAGGCCCGAAGCCGGCGTGTACATCGCCTCGTTGAGGACCGAGCCGCTGGGCGCGGTGGCCACGGCGAAGACGGGGTGTGCCGTGGAGCCGGAGAAGGACGTCGAGATGTAGTCGCCGACCATGGTGCCCTGTGTGGTGCTCGCCAACCAGGAGTGGCTCATCGGGCCGGCCAGCTGGGTGGGTGCCGTCCAGGTGCTGCCGCCGTCGGCCGAGGAGACGTATCCGACGTCCAACTGGCAGGTGGAGGCGGTGCAGCCCGCGACCGGGTGGTAGTAGTACGTCAGCGCCAGGTGCGCGGTGGAGCCCGAGGTGGCGGGGTCGACCGCGAGGCCGGGGATGAAGTGGTCGACGGTGCTGCTCGTCGCGTCGATCGGGATGCGGGTCACCGAGGACCAGGTGGTGCCGTTGCCGGTCGTCGCCATCACGATGTCGTTGGAGGTGCAGGAGCCCCCGCTCGCACGGAAGCGGCAGTCCTGCCAGACGACGTACACCTTCCCGGAGGCGTCGGTCTCGGCGGAGGGCAGCGGGCCGCTGCGCAGACCGCCTCCCACGGTGAAGGAACTGACGGTGGCCACGGTGGTGGTGCTGGACCAGGAGCCGCCGCCGTTGGTGGACCTGAAGGCGCGGATCGCGGTCTCGGAGGCGTTGGAGACCGGGACCACCACGGTGCCGCCCGGCTGTACGACGGGCTGGCCGCCCAGGCCGGTGGCGTTGTTGCCGGTGTTCTTCGAGGCGCCCCAGGTGAGGCCGCCGTCGGAGGAGGTGGTCATCTTGATGCGGTCGCCGTCGCCGTTGTTGTCGTACTCGGTGTAGCAGTTGCCGTAGAAGGCGCTGGTGGCGGTGTTGTCGCAGACGATCCAGTTCTTGTCGAGGCTCGAACCGGTCGCGGTGACCACGGGGTTGCTCCAGGTCAGACCGCCGTCGGTGGAGCGGCTGGTGAACACCTCGGGCACACTGACGGACGAGGTGATGGGGATGCTGGAGATCAGCCAGACGCTGTGCTTGGCGTCGTAGGTCACCGACGCGTCGCTGACCCGCTGGAAGGTGCCGCCCGCCTGGGTGGTGATTCCCGGCAGGAATCCTCTGGTCCAGGTGGCACCCCCGTCCTTGGAGGTGGCGAAGCCGACGTTCGAGCCGCCGCCGTCGGTGAACCGGCCGACCTGGAAGGCGGAGACGATCGTCGAGCCGTACGAGAAGGTGTCCGGCTCGACTTCGGTGGCGTGCCGGCTGGTGGAGTTGGTGTAGGGATCGGCACTGATCTGCGTGAGGGCCGGGGCCGCGGCGGCGGAGGTCGTCGACAGGGCCAGCACGCCGGCCGCGAGGGCCACCGTCACCAGGCCGGGTCTCGCCGCACCGGGTCTTGTCAGGCGGTGGAGCAGTGACGCCAGGGACATGATCCGTTCCCTTTCGCGGAAAGGGCACGTCCGGCATCGGTGCGTCACGGAAGCGGGGCGGGGCGGGGCGCATGCCTCGTACACGTCCGCGCCATGGGGCGGGCGGAGCCCGGCCGAACCGAACATCGTGCAGGACGTGCGTAAGGACGCCGACACACTGGCGCTCTTACATGGTCATGTCAATACGCTGCGTGTCAATACCCCACGAACCAACGGGAATTGACGCCCCTTTGACCTTCCCGGTCACCGCTCCGCCTGCCGGCCCTTCCCCAGGAAGCTCCGCAGCCGGCGCTCCGGCCAGGTGTTGATCACGTCCTCCTTCGTGAGCCGGCCACGCTGGGCGGTGCCGATGCCGTAGCGCATGTTGGCCAGGTGGGGGACGGCGTGGGCGTCGCTGTCGACGGCGAACTTCACGCCGTGCCGCCCGGCCCGCAGGATGTCCTCGTCGCGCAGGTCGAGGCGGTCCGGATGGGCGTTGATCTCCAGGGCCGTGCCGGTGCGCGCGCAGGCGGCGAAGATCGCGTCGAGGTCGGCGTCGATGCCGGGCCGCTTGCCGATGATGCGGGTGGTGGGGTGGCCGATGATGTTGACGTACGGGTTGTCGCAGGCGCGTACGATCCGCCGGGTAAGTGCCTCGCGCCCCTGGTTGAAGTGCGAGTGCACGGAGGCCACGCACAGGTCGAACCCGGCGAGGAACTCCCCGGGCCAGTCCACCTCGCCGTCCGGGCCGATGTTCAGCTCGACGCCGTGCAGCAGCCGCAGACCGCCGCGCCTGCCCCGGGTGGCGTACGTCCCGTCGAGCTCGCGCACCCGCTCCCGCTGGGCGAGCATCCGCTCGTCGGTCATGCGCTGCATGGCCATGTCCGGGCCGTGGTCGGTGATCGCGTAGTAGGCCCAGCCCCGCGCGGCGGCGGCCTCACACATCTCCTCCAGTGGGGCGAGGCCGTCGGTGAGGTCGGTGTGGGAGTGCAGATCGCCGCGGAGGTCCGCCTCCGTCACCAGGTCGGGCAGTTCGCCGTGCAGCCCGGCCTCGATCTCCCCGCGGTCCTCGCGCAGCGTCGGCGGGATCCAGGGCAGCCCGAGCCGGGCGTACACCTCCTCCTCGGTCTCGGAGACGATCTTCTTGCCGCTCTCGACGTCGAAGAGCCCGTACTCGGAGAGCTTCAGCTTCTGGTGCACGGCCAGTTCGCGGGTGCGGATGTTGTGCGCCTTGGAGCCGGTGAAGTACTGCAGCGCCGCGCCCCAGGAGTCCGGCGGTACGACCCGCAGATCGACGTTGAGGCCCTTGCTGGTGCGCACGGACGTCTTCTTCTCGCCCGTGCCGATCACCTCGGTGACGTACGGCAGTTCGGCGAACGCCTGCATGATCGGTGCCGGTTTCGTGGCCGCCGCGAGGATGTCGATGTCGCCGATCGTCTCGCGCATCCGTCGCAGTGATCCTGCGTAGGCGCAGCGCAGGCAGCCCGGCACGGCGGACAGTTCGGCGACGATGTCGTCGGCGAGGCCCATGGCCAGGTCGATGTGGACGCGGCCCCCGGAGGACTGCAGCAGCGAGATGCCGTGGAGGATGTTCTCCTCCGTCTTCGGTCCGAAGCCCCTCAGGTCGCGCAGCCGCTCCTCGTGGATGGCGTCGGCCAGTTCCTCGACCGAGGAGATGCCCAGCTCCTCGTAGACCGTCAGTGCCTTCTTCGGGCCGAGCGTGGGGATGGCGGTCAGCCGTCGCACCCCGGCGGGGATCTTCGCGCGCAGTTCCTCGACGGCGGACACGCTGCCGTGGTCGAAGTACTCCAGCACCTTCTGGGCGATCGACCTGCCGACGTTCGGGATCTGCTGGAGGCCCTTGAGGTCGAGCGTGGCGACGTCGGCGTGGTGGCCGCCGACCGACCGGGCAGCCTTCTCGTAGACGCGTGCCTTGAACGCGTCTCCTCCGGTGATCGAGATCAGGTCCGCGTACTCCTGCAGCAGCGCGGCGACCTCGTCGTTGGACCGGGCCACACCTTCAGGGTAGGCACGCCGCGACGGACGTGCCGTCCTCCTCCGTAGAGCAGGTGACAGGAGTTCGCAGGGAGGGACCTCAAGGTGACAGGGCGCAGGGTCGGACGGGTCAGGGGTACGGCGGTGGCAGCGGCGGCGATGGCGGCGCTGACCGCCTCGCAGGCGCCGGGGGCGGTCCCGGCACGGGCACAGGCGCCGGTGGGGCAGCCCGCGGAGCACGGGCCGAGCGTGTCGGGTGACGCGCCGTACCGCACGGAGCTTCCCCCGCTCACGCGGAAGCACGAGGGCCACGAGGGCCACGAGGGCGGGGCACCGGCGGCCGTGGGTGGCGCGGTGCCCGCGACGGTCTTCGCCGCGTACCGCCGCGCCGAGGCGGAGCTCGCGCGTACCGCGCCCGGCTGCGGGCTGCGCTGGCAGCTGCTGGCCGCGATCGGGCAGGTGGAGTCGGGGCAGGCGGACGGCGGCCGGGTGAGAGCGGACGGCACGACCGTGACGCCGATCCTGGGCCCGCGTCTGGACGGCGGTGGCTTCGCCGTCGTACCGGACACGGACGGTGGCGCGTACGACGGGGACGCGGTGTACGACCGTGCGGTGGGCCCGATGCAGTTCATTCCGTCCACCTGGGCCCGCTGGGGAGCGGACGGGAACGGTGACGGGCGGGCCGACCCGGACAACGTCTTCGACGCGGCGCTCGCTGCCGGGCGGTATCTGTGCGCGGCCGGCGGGGACCTGTCCGAGCCGGCGGGGCTGGACCGGGCGATCCTCGGCTACAACCACTCGGAGGACTATCTGCGCACGGTGCGGGCCTGGTACGCGTACTTCCTGGAGGGCCACACGGTGGTGCCGGACGGCTCCACGGGTTCGTCGGTACGGCCCTCGGCGCGTCCCGGGTCCTCGCACGCCGCGAAACCCGCCCCGACCCCGAAACCGACGCCCAAGCCGTCCCCCCGGCCGAGCACCACCCCCTCCGCGTCGGCCTCCCCGCCCCCGTCCAACTCCCGCCCGACGGCCGGTACTTCACCCCAACCCCTCGCCCCTGCGCCCACCCCCTCCATCGACCTGCCGACCGAGAACGTGCTGCCCAGCGGCCTCCCGCTGACCGGCGGCTGACCAGTAACGGCGCGGACTCGATGCCCGCTCCCCCCTCCACAACCGCCGCTACCGGGCGGTAATGTCGCCATCCGCCGGGCTGGGACGAGACCGGTGGGTGCGCCTGTGTCTTGTCACTGGCCGGATCAGCGCCCGGCTGCCGAGCGTGCGTGCCAGGCGCGCCGGCCGGAGACATGACACAGGCGGTGAGCGCAAAGGGGCCCTCATGGCGACGGAGATGCCTGCGGAGGCAAGAGCTGCCGAAGAGCGTTGGCGGCGCATGTGGAGCCACCGTGAGCAGCTGCTCAGGGTGGCCCGGCGCAGGTCGATGAGCCAGGAGGACGCTGAGGACGCGGTGCACGAGGCGATGCTGCGGGCGGCCGAGCGGCCGGATCTGGACGACGAGCGGCTCGGGGCGTGGCTGACGACGGTGACCATGCGGTTGTGCGTCGACCGGTACCGGCAGGTCAACCGGGAGGCCGAGGTCCGCACCAGCCCGACGCTGATCGCGCCCGGGCCGGTGCCGGTGGAGGAGGCCGTGTGCGACCGGGCGGAGGCCAAGTGGCTGGCGGTGCGCAGCGGTGAGCTGCCCGCGCGGCAGGCGGAGGCGCTGCGGCTGAAGTCCGAGGACCTGGACGTGAGCCAGGTCGCGGTGCGCATGGGGCTCAGCTACCGCACGGTCGAGTCGCTGCTGGCCCGGGCCCGGCGGACGCTGCGCGCCTCGCTCGCCGGGACGCTCGGGTTCGTGCTGTTCCTGTTCGGGCGGGGGCGGCTGCGGGCGGGCGGCAAGGCGCAGGCGGTGGCGGCCACGTCGACGGCGGCCACGCTGGTGGTGGCGGGTTTCGTCCTGCCGTACGCCCTGGACGGCGGCCACCCGGTCACGACTCACCCGCCGGCCGCGTCACCCGCCCCAGGGAGGGCCGCCGAGACGGCACGCCCCGCAAGCGCAGGCCGCACGCCCACCGCGAAAGCCCACGAGCTGTCGACGGCATCGACACCGTCGACCGGCACCCACAAGGGCTCCCTGCTGCCCTTGTCGGTACCGCCCCTCCCGAAGGCATCACTGGCCTCGGTCCCGGCCGTGCCCGAGGTCCCGAACCTCCCGCGCACCCCCACCCTCTCCGCCCTGCCGGACGTCCCCACACCGGCGACGACGCTGCCCAGCCTCCCGGACACCCCCGCCACACCGTCCGCACCGGTCTCGCTCCCCGTACCGACACCGACCGGGCTGCCGTAAAGCGGGCAGTCGTGCCGCCGGGGCGGCACCCGCCCACTGAAGTGGTGCCCCCCACCCCGCGCACCCACCCCCTCGGAAAAAAATCCGCCTCCCCCGCGACGGACCCGCCGCCCCTCCCCGTAGAGCAGATGTCGGAGCTGCTCCACGGGCCGAGAGGTGGACCGGATGGGTGTCGAGATCTGTGTGGAAGGGCTGACCAAGTCCTTCGGTCACCAGGTCATCTGGCAGGACGTCTCGCTGACGCTGCCCGCCGGGGAGGTGTCCGTCATGCTCGGCCCCTCCGGCACCGGCAAGTCGGTGTTCCTCAAGACGCTCGTCGGGCTGCTGAAGCCGGAGCGGGGCAGTGTGAAGATCGCGGGGCGGGACATCACGCGGCTGCGCGAGCACGAGCTGTACGAGGTGCGGAAGCTGTTCGGCGTGCTGTTCCAGGACGGCGCGCTGTTCGGCTCGATGAACCTCTACGACAACATCGCGTTCCCGCTGCGCGAGCACACCCGTAAGTCCGAGAGCGAGATCCGGCGCATCGTGCTGGAGAAAATGGACATGGTCGGGCTCATCGGCTCGGAGGCGAAGCTGCCCGGCGAGATATCCGGCGGCATGCGCAAGCGGGCGGGGCTGGCCCGGGCGCTGGTCCTCGATCCCGAGATCATTCTCTTCGACGAGCCGGACTCCGGGCTCGACCCCGTCCGCGTCGCCTATCTCAACCAGCTCATCGTCGACCTCAACGCACAGATCGAGGCGACCTTCCTGATCGTCACCCACGACATCGCCTCCGCCCGCCAGGTGCCGGACAACATCGGGCTGCTGTTCCGCCGCGAGCTGGTCATGTTCGGGCCCCGGGAGGAGCTGCTGACCAGCGACGAGCCGGTCGTCAGACAGTTCCTGAACGGGCGGATGCAGGGTCCGATCGGCATGGCGGAGGAGAAGGACGCCGCCCAGGTCGAGCAGGAGCTGGCCGCGCTCAGCGGCAGCGAGACCGCACAGACACCCGGCAGCCAGGCTCTGACTCCCCGCCTGCTGCCGGGGCCGGGCATCATCCGGCCACCACGCTGGGAGGCGATCGCCCGGCGGGAGGCTGAACTGCGGCGCCGGAAGGCGGTGGCGGACGTATGAGACTGTCGCCGACCGGAGCGCTGCGGCAGTCGGGGAACCTGTTCGCGATGGCGCTGGACGTCGTCCGGACCATGCCCCGACGGCCGTTCCAGGCAAGGGAGTTCATCCAGCAGGCCTGGTTCGTGGCCAGCGTGACCATCCTGCCGACCGCCCTCGTGTCCATCCCCTTCGGAGCGGTCATCGCACTGCAGATCGGCAGCCTCACCCGGCAGCTCGGCGCCCAGTCCTTCTCGGGAGCCGCCTCCGTCCTGGCGGTGCTGCGCGAGGCCTCGCCGATCGTCACCGCACTGCTGATCGCGGGCGCCGGAGGCACCGCCATCTGCGCGGACCTCGGGGCCCGGAAGATCCGTGAGGAGATCGACGCCATGCAGGTCCTCGGCATCGATCCCATCCACCGGCTGGTCGTACCCCGGGTGCTGGCCTCGATGGTGGTCGCGGTGCTGCTCAACGGCCTGGTGTCGGTGGTCGGCGTCGCCGGCGGCTACTTCTTCAACGTCGTCCTGCAGAACGGCACCCCGGGCGCCTACCTGGCCTCCTTCACCACCCTCGCCCAGCTCTCCGACCTGTGGGCGGCCGAGATCAAGGCGCTGGTCTTCGGGGCGATCGCGGCGATCGTCGCCTCGTACAAGGGACTGACCGCGAAGGGCGGCCCGAAGGGTGTGGGTGACGCCGTGAACCAGTCGGTGGTGATCACCTTCATGTTGCTGTTCGTGACGAACTTCGTGATGACCGCGGTGTACTTCCAGGTCGTCCCGCAGAGGGGCTGAGGCACAGACATGGCAGTGTTGAGGAGTCTGGAGGAGCTCGGCCGTCAACTCTCCTTCTACGGACGGTCGTTGGCGTGGACGGGCCGTACCGTGCGCCGGTACAAGAAGGAGATCCTGCGGCTGCTCGCCGAGGTGAGCTTCGGCCGCGGCGCCCTCGCCGTCGTGGGCGGCACGGTCGGGGTGATCGCCTTTCTGTCCTTCTTCACCGGCACCGAGGTGGGGCTCCAGGGCTACGCGGCGCTCAACCAGCTCGGCACCTCCAACTTCGTGGCGTTCCTCTCGGCGTACTTCAACACCCGCGAGATCGCCCCGCTGGTCGCCGGACTCGCGCTGTCCGCGACCGTCGGCGCGGGCTTCACCGCCCAACTCGGCGCGATGCGGATCAGCGAGGAGACCGACGCCCTGGAGGTGATGGGCGTGCCCTCGCTGCCGTTCCTGGTGACCACGCGGATGATCGCCGGGTTCGTGGCCGTGATCCCGCTGTACGTGATCGGGCTGCTGTCGTCCTACTTCGCCGCCCGCACCATCACCACCGGCTACTACGGACAGTCGGCCGGCACCTACGACCACTACTTCCAGCAGTACCTGCCGCCGGTCGACGTGCTGTGGTCCTTCGGGAAGGTGCTGGTCTTCGCCGTCCTGATCATCCTCGTGCACTGCTTCTACGGCTACTACGCGAGCGGCGGCCCGGCAGGGGTCGGCGTCGCGGTGGGCCGTGCGGTGCGGACCTCGATCGTGGCGATCAACGTCCTCGACTTCTTCCTTTCGTTGGCCATCTGGGGCGCCAACACGACCGTACGGATTGCGGGGTGAACCGTATGAGGGTGTGGAGACTGCGGTTGTACGGCGTGGTGTTCCTCGCCGTACTCGCCCTGCTGCTGTCGTTGTCCGTCGCCGTGTACCGGCAGGCGTTCACGCCGGTCGTACGGATCAGACTGGAGGCCGACGGCCTCGGCAACCAGCTGGACCCGCGCGCCGACGTCAAACTGCGCGGCCTGCTGGTCGGCGAGGTGCGCTCGGTGCATGCCGACGGGCACAAGGCGACGCTCGACATCGCGCTCAAGCCGGAGTACGCCGCCGACATCCCGTCGGACGTACGGGCCCGGCTGCTGCCCAAGACGCTCTTCGGCGAGAAGTACGTCGACCTGGTCGCACCCGCGTCCTCTTCGGCTCGGCCCATCCGCGCCGGTGACGTCATCACCCAGGACCGCACCCGCGTCGGCATCGAGCTGCAGCAGGTGATGAACGACCTGCTGCCGCTGCTGCGGACCGTCCAGCCCGGCAAGCTCAACGCCACGCTCTCCGCGTTCGCCACCGCCCTGGAGGGCCGCGGGGACCGGATCGGCGACAACCTCACGCGCGTGGAGGCCTATCTGCACCGCCTCAATCCCCATCTGCCGTCCCTCACCGAGGACTTCGCCCGGCTGGCCGACGTCGCCCAGGTGTACGGCGACGCGGCGCCGGACCTGATGGAGATCCTGCGCAACACCGTGACCACCAGCCGCACGCTGGTCGCGGAACAGGACCGGCTCGCCTCGGCCCTCACCACGACGGCCGGCGCCGCCGGCACCGCACAGGACTTCCTCGACGAGAACGGCGACCGGTTGATCACCCTGGGGCAGGTCTCCCGCCCGACCCTCGAACTCTTCGCCCGCTACTCCCCCGAGTACCCGTGTCTCTTCGCAGGCCTGGTCCACGAGGAGCAGGCCTCCGAGCAGGCGTTCCGGGGCGGCAGGATGCACATCACGCTCGAGGTCGTACGGCAGCAGGGGGCGTACCGGCCCGGCGAGGAGCCGCGCTACGCCGACCGGTCCGGGCCGAACTGCCGTGATCTGCCGCATCCTGCCGTGCCCGCACCGGGGTTCCACCTCAACGACGGCTCCAGGAACGGCAGTTCGTCCGGTCCGCTCGGTGTCTCCGCCACCCGGGCAGAGCAGCGGGCGGTCGGTTCGCTGGTGTCGCCCGTCATGGGGGTGCCCGCCGACGAGGTGCCGCCGGTCGCGACGCTGCTGTTCGGGCCGATGGCGCGCGGGACGGCGGTGAGCGTCGTATGAGGACCTCGGCAGCGCGGCAGACCGCCGCTCCCCTCATCAAGTTCAGCCTGTTCGCGCTGGTGACGATCGTGGCGACGGCCCTGCTCGCCGCCACCATCGTGAACCTCTCCTTCACGCCCGACCGCACCTACCGTGCCGTCTTCAGCGATGTCACCGGGCTGGAGAAGGGCGACGACATCCGGGTCGCCGGAGTGCGGGTCGGGCAGGTCCAGGGCATCCGGATCAAGGACCGTACGCTGGCGGAGATCACCTTCACCGTCGGCGCCGACCGGCCGCTGCTCACCAGCACCCATGCGGTCGTCCGCTACCGCAACCTGGTCGGACAGCGGTACGTCGCCCTGACCGAGGGCGCGGGCGACGGCACACCGCTGAAGCCCGGCGGCACCATCCCGCTGCAGCGGACGCAGCCCGCGCTGGACCTGAACGCGCTGCTGAACGGCTTCAAGCCGCTGTTCGCCGCGCTCAGCCCGCAGGACGTCAACCAGCTCGCCACCGAGATCATCAAGACGCTGCAGGGCGAGGGCGGCACGGTGAACAGCCTGCTGGCGCACACCGCTTCGCTCACCACGACCCTGGCCGGCCGGGACAAGCTGATCGGCTCGGTGATCGACAACCTCAACACAGTGCTGCAGACGCTGGACAAGCGCGGCTCCCGGTTCTCCGAACTGCTCCTGCAGCTGCGGCGGGTGATCTCCGGGCTGTCCGCGGACCGGGGGCCCATCGGTCAGTCACTGGTGAACATCGGCGATCTGACGGACGCCACCTCGGGGCTGCTGACGGACGCACGGCCGCCGCTGAAGGACGACATCGCCGGGCTGACCGATCTCACCGGCACGCTGAACGACAACGAGAAGACCGTGGAGGGCGTCCTGCAGCGGCTGCCGAACAAGCTCAACGCACTGACGGGGACCGCGTCCTACGGCTCCTGGTTCAACTTCTACCTCTGCGACTTCGACGGCCGGATCGTGCTGCCGAAGACGAAGCAGGCGCTCACCCCCGATCTGCACGTGGCGAGGGCGAGGTGCGGATCATGAGCCGGAAGACCCGCCCGGAACCGCTGGTGAAGGTCCGTATCGACCCGCCGAAGCTGCCGAGGCCACGGCTGCCCCGGCGTGCGCCCCGCCCTCGCAGGCCGGAACCGCTGATGAAGGTGCGTATCGAGCCGCCCCGCCTACGACGCCCGAAGCCCAAGCCGCAGCCGCAGCCGCGCCCGGCGGCACCGCGCCCGCAGCCCATGATGAAGGTGCGCATCGACCCGCCCAGGCTGCCGCGCATACGGATACGGCGGCCACGCCTGATCCCGTTCCGGGAACGCAACCCCGTGGTCATCGGGGCCGTCGGTCTCACCGTCCTCGCGCTGCTGACCGTGGCCGCGTTCAACGCCGACAGCCTGCCGTTCATCGGCGGCGGCACCACCTACAGCGCGGCCTTCTCGGAGGCGGGCGGCCTCAAGCCCGGTGACGAGGTGCGGATCGCCGGGGTGAAGGTCGGCAAGGTCGAGACCGTCGACCTGGACGGCGACCACGTCAAGGTCACCTTCAAGGTCGAGGGCGATCCGCACTTCGGCACCGACACCGGCGCGTCGATCCGGATCAAGACGATCCTCGGCGCGAAGTACCTCGCGCTGCAGCCCAAGGGGCCGGGCCAGTTGCGGCCGGGCAGCGGGATCCCGCTGCGGCGCACCGTCCCGGCGTACGACGTCGTGCAGGCGTTCAGCGACCTGACGACCACCACGGAGAAGGTCGACACCGGGCGGCTGGCGAAGGCCCTGGACACCATCTCCGCCACCTTCCAGGACTCGCCGGCCGAGGTGCGCGCGTCCATCAAGGGTCTGTCGGAGATCTCCCGCACGGTCGCCTCCCGCGACCAGGCCCTCGGTGAACTCCTCGACCATGCGAACGGCACGACGGGCGTGCTCGCCGACCGCTCCAAGGACTTCACCGCCCTGGTCAAGGACGGCGACCAGCTGTTCCAGGAGATCAGCAGGCGGCGCGAGGCCATCCACAGGCTGCTGAAGACCTCCGCCGCGCTCGGCATCGAGCTCTCCGGCCTGGTCCAGGACAACGAGAAGGAGATCGGGCCCGCGCTTGAGGGCCTGAAGCGAGTGGTGCAGATGCTCGAACGCAACCAGGCAAGCCTCGACCGCAGCGTGCAGCTGCTCGCGCCGTATGTGCGGGTCTTCACCAACGCCCTGGGCAACGGCCGTTGGTTCGACTCCTACGTCCAGAACCTGGTCGCCGCCCCGGTGACGCCTCGGACGGGAGGCACCCGGTGAAGAGAATGAAGCGACGCCTGGCGGTGCTCACCGCACTCGCCCTGGTCGCCGCCCTGGCCTATGTGCTGTGGCCGCGGCCCGAGCCGGTGCGCATCACCGCGTACTTCCCGCGCACCGTCGGCATCTACCCCGGCTCGGACGTCCGTGTCCTCGGCGTCCGCATCGGCGAGGTCGAGAAGATCACGCCCGAGGGCGAGCGGGTGCGGGTGGAGCTGGAGTTCGACCACGGACGCAGGGTCCCCGCCGGCGCCCAGGCCGCGATCATCAACTCCTCGGTGGTCAGCGACCGTTATGTGCAGCTCCTGCCGGTGTACCGGAACGGCCCGGTGATGCACAGCGGTGCCGTCATCCCCGAGAACCGCACCGCCGTACCCGTGGAACTGGACCGGATCTTCGACAGCCTGCACACCACGGCCGAGGCGCTGGGTCCCAAGGGCGCCAACAAGGACGGCTCCCTCTCCCGGCTGCTCGGGGTGAGCGCGGACAACCTCGACGGGCAGGGCGCGAACCTGAATCGGACCGTCCAGGACCTGTCGCAGGCGGTCACTACACTGTCCGACGGCCGCAAGGACCTGTTCGGGACGGTGCGGAACCTCCAGGTGTTCACCGCGGCACTGGCCGCCGACGACAAGAGCGTGCGGTCCTTCGACACCAGTCTCGCCGCCGTCGCGCAGCAGCTCTCGGGCGAGCGCCAGGACCTCGCGGACGCGCTGACGAACCTGGGGACGGCCCTCGGCGACGTGTCCGCCTTCGTGAAGAACAACAAGAAGTCGCTGACCTCGGACGTGAAGGGCCTCAGCAAGGTGACCAAGGTGCTCGTCACCCAGCGGGCCGCCCTGGACGAGCTGTTGCGGGTCGCACCCACGGGCCTGTCGAACCTCAACAACGCCTACAACCCGTCCTCCGGCACCCTCGACACCCGCAACAACGCCCAGCAGGCGCAGGACCCGGCCTCGCTGCTGTGCTCGATCCTGCGGACGACCGGCGACGAAGGCGGCCAGAACCCCGACTGCGGGCAGCTGAAGAAGCTCTTCGACTCGCTGCCCCAACTGCCCACGCAGGGCACCGCGGTGACCGGCACGGTCGACCGGACGCTCGGCGGGATCCTGGGGGCGAGCGCATGAGCACACGACGCAAGGCCGGGGCGCTCGCCTGGGCGGCGGTCGGTTCGCTGCTGCTGTCCGGCTGCGAGTTCGACGGCTGGTACGACGTCCCGCTGCCCGGCGGTGCCGCCGACGACGGACACGCCTACCACGTCACCGTCGACTTCCGTGACGTCCTGGACCTGGTGCCGCAGTCGGCGGTGAAGGTCGACGACGTCACCGTGGGCGCGGTGGAGAAGGTGGAGCTGGACGGCTGGCACGCGCGCGTACGGCTGCGGGTCGCGGACTCGGTGAAGCTGCCCGCGAACGCGGTCGCCGAGCTGCGGCAGACGAGCCTGCTCGGCGAGAAGTACGTGGCGCTCGCCGCCCCGACCGGCACCGCCCCCGTGGGCCGGCTCCGCGACGGCGACCGTATCCCGCTCTCCCGCAGCGGCCGCAACCCGGAGGTCGAGGAGGTGCTCTCCGCACTGTCCGCCCTGCTCAACGGCGGTGGGGTCGCCCAGCTGAAGACGATCACCGTGGAACTGAACAAGGCCCTGGACGGCCGGGAGAACCGGGTCAGATCACTGCTGGAGGAACTGAACACGTTCGTCGGCGGACTCGACCGGCAGAAGGCCGACATCGTCCGCGCGATCAAGGCCGTCGACCGGCTCGCGGGGCGGCTGGGCAAGGAGAAGAAGACCATCGCCGAGGCCGTGGACACGATGCCGCCCGCCCTGAAGGTCCTGGCCGACCAGCGGCGCAACCTGACCAAGATGCTCACCGCCCTGTCCAAGCTGGGCAAGGCGGGCACCAAGGTCGTCAATGCCTCGCACGACGACACGGTCGCGAACCTCAAGGAGCTCCGGCCGATCCTGCAGCAGCTGAACAAGTCGGGCAACGACCTGCCCAACTCCCTTGAACTGCTGACCACTTACCCGTTCCCACGAAATGCCGTGGACGCCGTCAAGGGCGACTACGTCAACCTGCACATCACCGCGGATCTCAATCTGGCGGACCTGTACGGGAATCTGGCAGGCCGCAACCCCGGCCATGGCCGGGGCAGTTCGCCGACGCCGGGCGGCTCCCCCGTACCGGGCCTCCCGCATGTGCCGAGCGTCCCGACGCCGGTACCGCTGCCCAGCACACCGAGTCTGCCGTCGTCGCCCTCCGTCCCGTCGTCACCCCCGGGCGGTGGCGGGCCGCTGTGCCCGCCGGTGTGCACGAGCAGCTACACCACCGGAGCGAAGCCGCCCGAGGGCATCGACCTCGCGCTCGCCGAGCTGATGCTGAAGGGGGTCCAGCCGTGATCACTCGTACGGTCAAGGCCCAGCTGGTGGCCTTCGCCGCCGTCACCGCGGTCGGGGTGTCCTACGTCGGCGCCCGGTACACCGGCCTGGTGGACGACGTCCTGGGCCGCGGCTACACCGTGCAGGCCGACTTCGCCGACTCCGGGGGCATCTTCCCCGGCGCGGAGGTCACCTACCGCGGGGCGCCCGTGGGCAAGGTCGGCGCGCTGCGGCTGAGCGGCTCCGGGGGTGTGTCGGTCGCCCTCGACATCAAGGACGGGGCGCCGCGCATCCCGGCGGACACCCTCGCGGTGGTGGCGGACCGGTCGGCGGTGGGCGAGCAGTACGTCGATCTGCAGCCGCGCACCTCCCACGGCCCGTACCTCCTCGACGGCAGCGCCATCCCGCGCGGCAGCACGCGCGTGCCGCTGCCCACGACGGACCTGGTCCTCAGCCTGGACCGGCTGGTGAACTCGGTCGGCAAGAACGATCTGCGGGTCACCGTCGACGAGCTGGGCAAGGCCTTCGACGGCACCGGCCCGAACCTGAGCCGTCTGGTGGACTCGGGCAACGCGCTCGTGGAGTCGGCGTCCCAGTCCCTGCCCGAGACGATCTCGCTGATCGAGAACTCGCGGAAGGTCCTGAAGACACAGGCCGACCAGGGCTCCTCCATCAAGTCGTTCGCGCACGATCTGGCGGCGCTCAGCGCGCAGTTGAAGGCGAGCGACGGGGACCTGCGCAAGGTGATCGGCAATGCGACACCGGCCGCGCAGCAGGTGGACTCGCTGCTGAAGTCGACCGGCCCCGGCCTGTCGGTCCTGCTGGCCAACCTGATCAGCGGCGGCCGGGTCACGCTGGCGCACCTGCCCGGCGTGGAACAGGCCCTCGTCACCTTCCCGGCGCTGGTCGCGGGCAGCTACACGGTCGTCCCGGGCGACGGCACCACCCACTTCGGTCTGGTGGTGAACGCGGGCGACCCGCCGCCGTGCACCAAGGGATACGGCACCACCTGGCGCGACCCGTCGGACACCAGCACCCGTGCGGCCAACACGGACGCGCACTGCACCGCCCCGCGCGGCGGCAAGACGTCGGTGCGGGGTGCACAGAACGCCCCCGGCGCGACGTCCGGCGGCGCGAACCAGGCGGCGTACATCACGCCGTACGACCCGGACACCGGCACCGCGACCGGTCCGGACGGAAGGCCCGTCGAGATCGGCTCGACGGGCGGCCAGCAGACGGTGTTCGGAAAGGAGTCGTGGCAATGGCTGCTCGTCGGCCCGATGGCATGAACAGGGTCCTGACGGTGGGGCTGGTCGCGGCGACCGTCCTCACCGCCGCGGTCGCCGGCTGGCTGGGCCTCGCCCTGCACGACCGGCACGGGACGGATCAGCGGCGCCAGGACCTCCTGGCCGCGGCCCGTCAGTCCGCGCTGAACTTCACCTCGCTCGACTACCGGCACTACGACCGGGACAGCGCGAACGTCCTCAAGGGCGCCACCGGTGACTTCAAGAAGCAGTTCACCGCGCAGACGGCGCAACTGACCAAGCTCGTCGCCGAGAACAGGTCGGTGTCCGAGGGGCAGGTCCTGGACGCCGGCATCGTCCGCTCCGACGCCCACTCGGGCCGTGTCCTGGTGGTCGCCGACAGCAAGGTCACCAACACCGCCGCGCCCCAGGGAGAGGCGCGCACCTACCGGCTGCAGCTCGACCTGGTGTACCGGGGCGGGCGCTGGCTGACCTCCGACGTCGAGTTCGTGGGCTGACGGGCCCCCAGTGAGGAGTACGACCATGGCGAACCCGACCACCCGGAGCCGCACGATGAGCGCGGCCGCCCGTGCGGCGGCCAAGCGCGCCAAGCGGGGCGAGTACCTGCAGCGGCCCGAGCCGCCGGCCCCGGACAGCTGGGACGACCCGCCGGAGCCCTCGCCGGAGCCGCTGGAGCAGGACCCGGACACCTTGGCGGAGCCGGAGGGGAGCGCACCCGCGCCCCGCTCCGGGCGGAGGCTGCTCCCCGCGGTGCTCGGCGTCCTGCTGGTGGCGGCGCTGGTCGCCGCCGCACTGCTCGGACGGCAGTACGCGCAGGGACGGCAGGCGGAGAGCGCACGGTCGCAGGCGCTCGCGGCCGCGAGGAAGGCGGCGCCGGTCGTCCTGTCGTACGACTACCGGCATCTGGACCGGGACTTCGCCCGGGCCCGCACGCTGCTGACCGGGCACTTCAAGGACCAGTACGGGAAGACCACGAGGACGGTGGTCGGGCCGACGGCGCAGAAGTACCACGGTGTGGTGAAGGCCTCCGTCCCCGCAGCCTCCGTCGCCTCGGCCTCGCCGGACAAGGTCACGGTCCTGCTCTTCGTCAACCAGGTCACGCAGAGCACCCAGGTCTCGGGCTCCCGGCTGGACCTCAACCGGGTGCGGATGACGATGAGCCGTACCTCCGAAGGCTGGAAGGTGAGCGCCGTCGACGCCCTCTGATCAGCCCCTTCAGCCTACCCCCGCACCTCACGTGCGGGGGCCTTTTTTGTGCCGACGCCCTTGACAGCCCTCCTCCACCCCAGGCAGTCTTCCATTAAGCAGAAATCAACTTCCGCAATACGAAATAACTGGCCAACACGGAAGGGAGCGCCGACCTCCATGGGATTCGACGACCAGCGCTTCAACGTCAACCTGTCGATCCTCTTCACGGAACTCCCGCTCCTGGAGCGCCCCGCGGCCGCCGCCGCGGCCGGCTTCACCGCGGTCGAGCTGTGGTGGCCCTGGGTCGACTCCCCCACCCCCGAGCAGTCCGAGCTCGACGCCCTGAAGAAGGCGATCGAGGACGCGGGCGTCCGGCTCACGGGCCTGAACTTCTACGCCGGACAGCTCCCCGGCCCCGACCGCGGCGCCCTGTCGATCCCCGGCGAGGAGTCGGAGAAGTTCCGCGCCAACATCGAGGTGGCCGCGGAATTCGCCCGGTCGCTCGGCACCAAGGCGCTCAACGCGCTGTACGGCAACCGCGTCGAGGGCGTGGACCCGGCCGAGCAGGACGCGCTCGCCCTGGAGAACCTGGTCCTCGCGGCCCGCGCCGCCGACCGGATCGGCGCCATCCTGCTGATCGAGACGCTCAACCAGCCCGAGTCGCCGCTCTACCCGCTGGTGTCCGCACCGGCCGGCATCGGCATCGTCGACAAGGTCAACGCCGCGACGGGGCTCGGCAACGCGAAGTTCCTCATGGACCTGTACCACCTGTCCATGAACGGCGAGGACCTCTCCTCGGTGATCGGGCAGTACGCGGCAAAGACCGGCCACGTCCAGATCGCCGACAACCCGGGCCGCGGGGCGCCGGGCACCGGCTCGCTCCCGCTGGAGGAGCTCCTCGACCAGCTCAAGAAGGCCGGATACGGAGGCTGGGTCGGCCTTGAGTACAAGCCGGGCGACCGCCCCAGCGCGGAGGCCTTCGGCTGGCTGCCGGTGGAGTACCGCGCCGCTCGGTGACGGTGCCGTCGGCCGGGGCTGCCGCCCCCGGGCCCCCGCTTTCGGCCTGAACGGCCTCGTCCTCAAACGCCGGACGGGCTGAAGTTCGCCGACCGGCGCCAAGAAGTGCCGGCCCCGCCTCAATTCACAGACGTAGCACCGCAGTTCAGAGAGGTACCCCAATCATGACCACCGCCCTCCCCAAGATCGCCTGGATCGGCCTCGGCATCATGGGCTCCCCCATGTCCGAGAACCTGATCAAGGCGGGTTACGACGTCACCGGGTTCACCCTGGAGCAGGACAAGCTGGACCGCCTGGCCGCCGCCGGCGGCACCGTGGCCGGGTCCATCGCCGAGGCCGTGCGGGACGCCGACGTGATCATCACGATGGTGCCCGCGTCGCCGCAGGTCGAGGCCATTTCCTACGGCCCCGACGGCATCCTGGAGAACGCGAGGTCGGGTGCGCTGCTGATCGACATGTCGTCCATCACGCCGCAGACCTCCGCCGACCTGGCGAAGGCCGCCCAGGACAAGGGCATCCGGGTACTGGACGCGCCGGTGTCCGGCGGTGAGGCCGGCGCCGTCGAGGCCGTGCTGTCGATCATGGTCGGCGGCGAGCAGGCCGACTTCGACCGGGCAAAGCCGATCCTGGAGGCCCTCGGCAAGACCATCGTGCTGTGCGGCCCGCACGGCTCGGGTCAGACCGTGAAGGCCGCCAACCAGCTGATCGTCGCCGTGAACATCCAGGCGTGCGCCGAGGCCGTGGTCTTCCTGGAGAAGTCCGGCGTGGACCTCAAGGCGGCGCTGGACGTCCTCAACGGCGGCCTGGCCGGCTCGACCGTGCTGACGCGGAAGAAGGACAACTTCCTCGCCCGCGACTTCAAGCCGGGCTTCCGTATCGACCTGCACCACAAGGACATGGGCATCGTCACCGACGCCGCCCGCAACGTCGGCGCCGCCCTGCCCGTCGGTGCCGTGGTCGCCCAGCTGGTCGCCAGCCTGCGCGCGCAGGGCGACGGCGGCCTGGACCACTCGGCCCTGCTGCGGGCGGTCGAGCGCCTCTCGGGCGCTCAGCTCTGAGACTTCCGGGTCGCGGCGCCGCTGACACCTGTCCTGTCGCGCCCAGGCGGCGCCGCGACCCGGAATCCAATTCAACAAACTGTTGACGCTCGACCCGCCCACTCTTAGGCTCCACAAAGCGGAAACAAGTTTCCGCTGACACCCGCACGGAAGGTCCACGATGTCGAAGCGCGTGCTCACGACGAGAACTCTCACTACGGAGTCCGGCGCCCCGGTCGCAGACAACCAGCATTCCGCCTCCGCCGGCATCGGCGGCCCGCTCCTGCTCCAGGACCAGCACCTCCTGGAGAAGCTGGCGCGCTTCAACCGCGAGCGCATCCCGGAGCGCGTGGTGCACGCCCGCGGCTCGGGCGCCTACGGCTACTTCGAGGTGACGGACGACGTCACCGGGTTCACGTACGCCGACTTCCTGAGCACGGTCGGCAAGCGCACCGAGGTCTTCCTGCGCTTCTCGACGGTGGCCGACTCGCTGGGCGGTGCGGACGCGGTCCGCGACCCGCGCGGTTTCGCGGTCAAGTTCTATACCGAAGAGGGCAATTACGACCTCGTCGGGAACAACACCCCGGTGTTCTTCATCAAGGACCCGATCAAGTTCCCGGACTTCATCCACTCGCAGAAGCGTGACCCGTTCACGGGCCGTCAGGAGCCGGACAACGTCTGGGACTTCTGGGCGCACTCCCCCGAGGCCACGCACCAGGTGACCTGGCTGATGGGCGACCGCGGCATCCCGGCCTCGTACCGCCACATGAACGGTTACGGCTCGCACACCTACCAGTGGACGAACGCCGACGGCGAGGCCTTCTTCGTCAAGTACCACTTCAAGACCAACCAGGGCGTCCGCTCCCTGTCCTCCGAGCAGGCCGCCGAGATCGCGGGCAAGGACCCGAACTCGCACCAGACGGACCTGCTGCAGGCCATCGAGCGCGGGGTGAACCCCTCCTGGACCCTCCACGTCCAGATCATGCCGGCGGCCGAGGCGGCGGACTACCGCTTCAACCCGTTCGACCTCACCAAGGTGTGGCCGCACAAGGACTACCCGCTGCAGCGTGTGGGCCGCCTGGTCCTGGACCGCAACCCGGACAACGTCTTCGCCGAGGTCGAGCAGGCCGCGTTCTCCCCGAACAACTTCGTCCCGGGCATCGGCCCGTCGCCGGACAAGATGCTCCAGGGCCGCCTGTTCGCCTACGCGGACGCCCACCGCTACCGCCTGGGCGTCAACCACACCCTGCTCGCGGTGAACGCGCCGAAGGCGACGACCGCACAGAACTACGGCCGCGACGGCTTCATGGCGGTCAACCCGCAGGGCCGCGGGGCGAAGAACTACGAGCCGAACTCCTACGACGGCCCGGTGGAGACCGGCCGCCCGCTGTCGGCACCGCTGGCGGTGGCCGGCCACACCGGCACCCACGAGGCCCCGCTGCACACCAAGGACGACGACTTCTTCCAGGCCGGCGAGCTGTACCGCCTGATGTCCGCGGACGAGAAGTCCCGCCTGATCGCCAACATCGCCGGCGGTCTCTCCCAGGTCTCCCGCGACGACGTGATCGAGAAGAACCTGGCCCACTTCCACGCCGCCGACCCCGAGTACGGCCGGCGCGTGGAGGAGGCGGTCCGCGCCCTGCGCGAGGACTGACCCACAGGCGGCCCGTGACCGCCGGACGGCCCGGATGAGGGGTGGCCGGCCGGCGGTGGCGGGCGGGGCAAGGACCGCGGCGGCGTGCGAGCCAGTGCGGTGGTGAAGGTCCCGGGCACTGCTTCTTCGACCTGAGGGAAGCAGCGTCGCGGCTCCGTCGCACCCGTCGCGGTCCCAGCCACTTCCTGCACCACCCCCAGACTCCGTCCGGCGGCGCGAACGTTCTGTCGCGCCCAGCCTCGCACCGCCGGACGGCCAGGCATCCCGCGCGCTCCCTACACCGGCCCCTCCCCGGCGAGGGAGCGCTCGGCGTTGTCCAGGAGTTCCTTGTATGTCAGCACTTCGACCCTGGTGACATGCGAATTGAACGTCCGCAACGCCTCGTTGATCTCCTCCTCCGGCACCTGGGGATGCAGTGCGGGGTGCCCGACCAGGACGAGGGCGGAGGCACGCCGGGTCTCGATCCCGAAGTCGGCACGCAGCCGCTCCCTGCTCTCGTCCAGTCCGGTGAGGTAGTTGACGCCCTGCCCGACGGCCTCGTGCACCTGTGCAGCCGGCACCCAGGAGTTACGGTGCCGCTTGACGAGGGGCCCCTTGAGGCTCATGGCGCGCTTGAGTTCCACGATGTGGAGCGCCCCGTCGCCGCGTATCAAGGGAATGTCGACTTCGTCCCCCGGCACGAGTCTCCGGTGCGCCGCCTCACCCACGAACCGCCCGCCGAAGATCCAGTGCTGCCCCTCCAGCGCCCGCTGGACATCCGCCTCCGTCGCTGTGCGATTCTCGACGGCGGTACGCAGCTCCCTGAGCCGGGCCGAACGTCGGCGCAGTTCAGCGGCGCGCAGGAGGATCTGCCCCGGTCGTCGGCGGCCAGCAGGGCCAGGGCTTCGGGCGAGCTGACGATCTTGCGGGCCTCGGTGGCCGCATCCACGACGTCGATCCGGCGGCTGCGCTGGATCCGCTCCAACCACAGCATGGTCTCGGCCCTGCCCCGCGGAATCACATAGCGTCCCGGCCGGTCCTCGGGGGCCTCCAGGAACTGCGCGTCCTCGCCCTGCGCCCGGAAGTGCTCCAGGAACTCCTCGATTCCGGCCTCCGGACGGTCCGCCAAGAACTCCCGCCCGCTGTCGAAGATCCATTGGTGCATCGCCTTCATCGTGCTGCCGAGGAAGCCCGAGTGCGACTCCCTCAGCCGCCCGTCCCCGAACAGCCGGTACCGGTCCTCGAAGTCGTACCGCGTGATGCGCCCTTCCGCGTACTCGATGGCATCGTGCACAAGCCGCACGACCTGCCATTCGCCGGCCCCCGCCGCAGTCCCCCGCACCTCCTCCAGGAGCCGTACCAGCTCTCTGCCGCCCCGGCGCTTGGGGCTCCGTCCGCCGTGCATGTGCTGGAGAGCCGCCTGCACGGCCTCCTTCACGGTCTCGCCCCCGCCTCCTTCGCCACGACGTCGCGAAGGTGCCAGGTCTGACAACACCCCGGGTGCGCGTCCCCCGCTCCCGCAGGACGCTGAAGGTATGACACATCCACCAACGGAGCATCCGCACATCGTGGTGCACTCGCCGGCCCTGGACGGCTCCCGGCGGGTCACGGAGGGCGACCAGACGCTGGGGATCGCCACCCACGTCGACGACGTCGGCGAGATCCTGCGCCTGGCCGACCTGTACGTCACGGACGTCGAGGAGAGCGACCTCATCGAGTGGCAGGGCGGCGGCCCGGACGACTGGCCGGGGCTGTCGGAACACCACGAGGAGCCGTGAGCACATGCGTACGCCTACGTCCGAGAACGTAGGACGTCTACGCAAACCTCAAATCCAGCTCTGAACATGGTTCAAGAGGCTTCAGCCGCCCCCGCCTGTGGGCATATTCACGTCACATGGGGCCCGCCGACACGGGGGCGGCGGCGCAAGCTGGTCGGCCGACAAGACAGTGCTGCCCACCCCGGATGATCTCAAGGCCTGTGGTGTGCGGCTGCTGGGCGTTGATCTGAACGCCGACC
>NZ_JBFBBE010000133.1:0-23033 GCF_040682555.1 Streptomyces sp. NPDC051172 | reverse complement strand
GAGCATCTCGGCGCGCCCACCCCGGGTCCTCGGTCAGCGCTCCTCGACGACCGTGCTGGCCAGACTGACGCAGGTCCCCTCGGGTGCCGTGACACTCTTGTCGAGGGTCTGGAGGTCCGGCACGTTCAGTACCGCGGCCTCGATGGGCTCGATGTCTTTGGTCATGGTGTTCTCCTGGGGCGTTCCGCGACGGGGGTCGGTCAGCGCGGGTCGACGACGCTGGCCAGACTGAGGCAGGTCGAGTGCGCCGTGACATCCTTGTCGAGGGTCTGGAGGTCCGGCACGTTCAGTACCGCGGCCTCGATGGGCTCGATGTCCTTGGTCATGGTGTTCTCCCGGGGTATTCCGCGCCGGGGGTCGGTCAGCGCTCTTCGATGGAGCTGACCGTGCTGATGCACGAGCTCTCCGACTTGTCCATGTCCTTGCCGAGACCCTGGAGGCCCGGGACGCCGTGCGCCTCGACCTCGGCGGCCTCGGTCTCGTCGGTGGTGGGGTCGATGTTCTCAGCCATGGTGATCTCCCAAGGAGTCCGGTCTCGGATTCGGGCGGAGGCTTCCGGCCCGACGCCACGAAAGCTAGGCGGGCGGGGTCCAGCGCCGGCCGACGAGCGCCATGGGAGCGGTATGCGACCTGGTCAGCGGGGGTTTCCAGTCCGTGATCCGGGCCTTTCGGCGCTGCGCGAGTGCGGCTGCCAGGGGATATACCGTTCCTGGTCCGTCCGTCTGCCGTTCCCGGCCCGAGCTCCGACAGCATCCCTCTGAGCGACCGCACGCGGGCGGTGCGCCGGGCGAGCGGGAGGGCTTCGTGGAGCTGGCCGAGTTCATCGGGCTGCGGCCCGTCCCCTGTGCGGGCCTGCTGGTCACTCTCACCCGACGGTGCCCGTTGAGCTGTGCGCACTGTTCGACCTCGTCCACGTCGTCGGGCGAGGAGCCCGGCGCCGGGCCACTGCTGGACTTCGTGCGGTCGTTCACCTCCGACGACCGGCCCGACGTGATGCTGCTGTCCGGCGGCGAACCCCTCATGCGGCCCGCGCTCGTGAGTGAACTGGCGGTAGAGGCCGGGACGGCCGGCACCCGGAGCGTGCTGCTCAGCGGGATGTACTTCGCCCGCGCCGACCGGATACCCGGACCGGTACTGCGGGCGATCGGCGCCGTCGACCACTTCTCGGCGAGCCTGGACGCCCACCACGAGCGGGAGGTGCCGCGCCGAAGCGTCTTCCGCGTGCTGCATCAGGTGCTGGACGGGGGGACGCCCGTCAGCTTCCATCTCACCGGCAGCGGTCCGGACGACCCGTATCTGGCGGACGTGACCGCACACATCCGCCGGGAGTTCGCGAACCAGGTGCCCATGCTGGTCAACGAGGTGCGCGCGGTGGGCCGCGCGGCCTCCTGGGCTACCGCGACCACCCATCGCCCGGACCCCGGTCAGGTGTCGCCGTGCGCGATGGCCGCGTGGCCGGTGGTGGCCTTCGACGGCACCGTGCTGGCCTGCTGCAACCAGCGTGTGGTGGACCTGAGGCCCGTCCCGCCGCATCTGCGCCTGGGGCACATCGCCGAGGACAACTGGCCGACCGTGCGCGGCCGTTCACTGAGCTCGCCGATGCTGCGGATGGTGCGTACCGTCGGCCCGGACCACCTGCGCGACCGGTACGTCCCCTCGGCGGGCGGCCCCGGCTGGTGCGCCGGATGCCGGGAGCTGTCCGAGCACGACGCCGTGACGGAGGGTGCGCGACGGGACGCCCAGGGCCCGGTCGGCGAACTGCTGGACCGGGAGACCGCGAGGATGCAGGCCGAGGCGGGGCCGGTGGCACTGCTCCGGCGTTACGGCTGCCCGCCGTACGCGGACCTGGTGACCCTGCCCGGACGACCGGGAGGCGCCCCATGACCCCTCCTCGCAGAACGCCCCTCTCCACCGAGCTGGGCGTCAAGCTCGCCCTGGCCGCACCCGCGCTGGGCGGCGCGTTCGACGAGCTCTGGCGTCCCGGGGCGGCCGTCCTGCACGCCCGATACCTCGCGTACCTGTACGAGATGCACGCGTTGGTTCGCGCCTCGGTGCCGTTGATGGAACGGGCGGCCGTTCGGTGCGCGCGGACGGCGCCCGGCGATCCGGTGGCGGAGCCGCTCAGTGCGTACCTGGAGCGGCACATCGAGGAGGAGCGCGGCCATGACGCCTGGCTGCTCGAAGACCTCGCCATGGCCGGCGGCGACCCGGCGAAGACAGCCGACCGGCTGCCCTCATCCATCGTCGCGGAGCTGGTGGGCGCGCAGTACTACTGGATCGAGCACCATCACCCCGTCGCCCTGCTCGGCTACATCCGTGTGCTGGAGGGCAACGCTCCCGCGCTCTGGCTGGCGGACCGGCTTGCCGCCCGCACAGGTCTGCCGGCCGCCGCATTCCGTACCGTCCGCGAGCACGCGGAGCTGGACGGCGGCCACCTGGCCGACCTGGAGGACCTTCTCGACTCGCTGCCCCTGACCCCCGTGCACCGGACCGCGCTGGCGGTCAGTGCCCTTCGTACGGCGGACGGGGTCACCCGTCTGTTCTCGTATCTCGCCACCGCCCCTGGAGGCCCGGCATGACCGACGACCACGCACTCGACCGGCTTCGCGCGGCGGGATTCACCGTCGACGCGCTCACCGAGGAGCAGCTGGAGGTGCTCAGCGCCCTGTCGCCGCACGAGCTGGACGTGCTGGAGGACATCAAGGGGCGGCTGGACGAGGCGGAGCCCGAGGTGCGGGCGCACAGTGAGTTCGCCGGCGGAGCCCTGTTCTGAGGACGCCCACCGCGGAGGGAGCTGGACCATGAACTGTTCACCCTGCGGTCGCGCACTGCCGTCAGGGGCGCGCTTCTGCCCTTCGTGCGGAGGGCCGTGCGCGGACGCGTCGACCGCCGAGGCGACCGAGTCCCGCAAGGTCGTCACCGTGCTCTTCTGCGACCTGGTGGGCTCCACCGCCCTGTCCGGCGGCCTCGATCCGGAGACCCTTCGCTCGGTGACTCTGCGCTACTTCGACCTGATGAGACGTCAGATAGAGTTCCACGGCGGAACGGTGGAGAAGTTCATCGGGGACGCGGTGATGGCGGTGTTCGGCGTCCCCGTGGTGCACGAGGACGACGCCCGGCGCGCGCTCGCCGCCGCGCTGGGCATGCTGACCGCCCTCGACGGCCTCAACACCGAACTCGACACGGCCCTCGGGGTGCGGCTCGAGGTGCGAATCGGTGTCAACACCGGTCAGGTGGTGTCGGGTTCGGACGCTTCGGCGCGCCAGGCGCTCGTCTCGGGCGAGACCGTCAATGTGGCGGCCCGGCTGGAGCAGAACGCCGGACCCGGCCGGATCCTCATCGGCGCCGACACCCTGCGCGCGGCCGGTGCAGCGGTCCGCGCGGAGTCCGTGGGACCACTCACCCTCAAAGGCAAGGCCGAACCGGTCACCGCGTACCGTCTGCTGGAGCTCCGCGAGGACAATCCGGAGCTGGAGCGCCGGTTCGACGTGCGCTTTGTCGGCCGGGGCCCCGAACTGGCCTCGCTGGACGCCTCGTTGGCGGCGGTCTCGGACGGCCGGGGGGCCCGCCGGATCCTGGTGCACGGTGAGGCGGGCATCGGCAAGACCCGCCTGTTGCGCGAGTGGCTGCGCTCCCGCGCACCGCTCAGCGGCGCCGGACGGTGCCGCCCCTACGGCGACCAGGGAAGCCTGGGGCCGCTGGCCGACGCGGTGACATCGGTCCTGGCTGCGGCACCCGCCCCGCACGGCGTCACCGAGGCACTGGGCGTCCTCTCCGCCGGTCTGCTCCTCGACGGGACCCCGAACCCGACCGTGGCGGAGACCTGCGCGGCCCTGGTGGGCGTCCTGGGCGCGCTGTCCGTGCCGGGTCCGGTGGTGCTGGTGCTCGACGACTTCCACTGGGCCGCCCCGCTGCTCTCGGACGTGGTGGACCGGCTCGTCCAGGAACTGGACCGGGCCGCTGTCCTGGTGGTCCTGCTGGCCCGGCCCGAACTCATCGACATGCAAAGCGACTTGTCGGAGTCTCCGACGCTCGCGCTGGCGGGCCTGTCGTACGACGAGTCCGCGCTGCTGGCCGCCGGGCTGACCGAGGTGACCGCTCACTGGGACGCGACACCGAGACGGTTGCTGGAGCGGGCCGACGGCAATCCACTGCACCTCGAACAGCTGCTGGCTGCTGCTTTGGACACCGGATCGCAGGACGAACTCCCTCCGACCGTCCAGGCGTTGCTCGGGGCCCGCATCGACGCGCTGGAGCCGCGTGAGCGCGGGGTGCTCGACCAGGCGTCCGTGATCGGGCGGGAGTTCACCGCTGACCAGCTGACCGGGATCTGCGGCACCCGCGCGGAGGTCCGGTCGGCGCTGCTGCGGCTGAGCGGGCGGCGGTTGGTGGAGCCGGGGCCGCGGGCCTCGTTCCGGTTCACGAGCGGACTGGTCCAGGAGGTCACGTACGCCTCCATGTCCAAGCGTGCCCGGGCCGAGGGGCACGAGAAGGCCGCCGCCGTGCCGTCGGTTCGGTCCACCGGTCCGGCGGCCGTCGGCGGGCACCTGGAGCGGGCCTACGGCTACCGGCGCGAGCTGGGCCGACTCGACGACACCGCCGAGTCGTTGCGCTCGGACGCCGCCGAGGCTCTCGGCCTGGCCGGTGCGCAGGCCCTGGCCAGGTCCGACCTGCCCTGGGCCGACGACCTGCTGACCCGGTCGGCGGCGCTGCACCGGCCGGGGGAACCCGGTGGGGCAGCGGCGGTCCGCCGGCTCGGTGAGGCACGGGCCGCCCTCGGCCGTACCGAGGAGGCCCAGGCGCTGCTGATGGACGTACTGGCCACCCCGGCCGACCCGTTGGAGGCCGCGCACGCCCGGCTCGCGCTGGCCTCCGTGGCACCCGAGGAGGAGGCGCCCGCCGAGGCGGCGGCGGCCGTGCTGGCGGTGTTCGAGCGAGCAGGGGACGAGTTGGGCCAGGCCCGCGCCTGTCTGCGGCTCGCCCAGCGCGACCAGTCCCAGGGCCGGCACGGTGATGCCGACGTGTGGCTCACCAGAGGACTGGCGCACACGGTACGCGCTGACGGCGAGCCGGAACGGGCCGCCGCCCTGGGCGCGATCGGCATCTCGCTCTGGCGCGGTCCGCTGCCCGTCCCGGCGGCCTCGACGCGCTGCCGCGCGCTGCTCGACGAGCACGGCGGCGGACGTCGGGCCGTACGGATCACCCTCAACTGCCCGCTGGCCGTGCTGTCGGCGCTCCAGGACCGATGGACCGACGCCCGCGCGTGTCTGGCCGAAGCGGCGCGGCAGGCCGCTGAACTGGGCTACGCCGAGACACGGGTCGTCCTCCCGTTGTTCGGCGCGACGGTGGAAGTGCTGGCGGGGGAAACCGCCCGTGCCCGTGCCCTGTTGGACACGGCGACCGAGGTGGCGGCGCAGCTGGGCATCTCGGCGCTGCGGGACAGCGTGGCCCTGGAGTCGGCCCGGCTGCACCTGGACTGCGGGGAGGCGTCGGCGGCGGCCCGCGTCCTCGCGCGGATCGACGGTGAGGATGCGTATCCGCACGCCGAGGCGGTCGAGCTGAACGGTCTGCTGGGCAGGGTCGCGGCTGCCGAGGGACGGCACGAGGAATCCCTGCGGCTGACCGCCCGCGCGGTCCGTGCCGCAGGACAGACCGACTCGCCCGTCGTCCGCGGCGGCGCTCTGCTTGACCGGGCCCACGCGCTCGCTCTGCTCGGCCTGTCCGAGCACGCCGGACGGGCCGCCGCGAAGGCCCGGGCGGTCTTCGCCGCCAAGGGGCATCTGCCCGGTGTGCGGTGGGCCCGGGCACTCCTCCCCGAGAACGGAAATGAGTGACGATGACGACAGCACCGCCCCAGGGCCTGACCTGGGGCTTCCTGGGCAGACGCCCCGACGACATCCCGGTCGCGGCCGATCGGCCCCCGCCGCCCGCGGCCCTGGAGGAGGCCACCGGTCACGGCGT
The DNA here is from genome assembly GCF_040682555.1 of Streptomyces sp. NPDC051172. Taxonomy (NCBI): domain Bacteria; kingdom Bacillati; phylum Actinomycetota; class Actinomycetes; order Kitasatosporales; family Streptomycetaceae; genus Streptomyces; species Streptomyces sp. NPDC051172. Next base: position 17,072 of record NZ_JBFBBE010000133.1, on the reverse strand, counting down.
ACGGGTGTGCGTGGTGGACTCCGGTATCGAGGGCGGCCATCCCCACATCGGACCGGTGGACAGTTCATGGGTGGTCGTGAAGGACGAGGACGGGCTGAGAGTCGAACAGACCGAGCCCGGCGATCCCTGCGGCCACGGCACGGCGTGCGCGAGCATCGTCCGCAAGGTCGCGCCGGACTGCGAACTGCACAGCGTGCGGGTACTGGGGGAACGGTTCTCCGGCACCGGGGACATCCTCCTCGAAGGGCTGCGCTGGGCCGTACGCCAGGGCTTCGACCTGATCAACATGAGCCTGTCGACGACCAGGCCCCGCTTCGCCGAGGATCTGCACGCGCTGACCGACGAGGCGTACTTCAACGGATCGGTCATCGTCGCCGCCGCGCACAACTCGCCGGTGGAGAGCTTTCCCTGGCGGTTCGCCTCGGTGATCTCGGTGGGCAGCCACGGCGAGGACGACCCCGGTCTGCATCTGTACAACCCGCGCCCTCCGGTGGAGTTCTTCGCACCAGGCCAGAACATCGAGGTCGGCTGGCTGGGCGGCACCACCATCCGCACCACCGGCAACAGCTTCGCCACGCCCTACATCACCGGGCTGTGCGCCCGGGCTCTGTCGGCGAGTCCACGGATGACGCCCTTCCAGCTGAAGAGCGCGCTCTACGCGTCCGCCGCCAACGTCCGTGAACACGGTACCGATGCCACCGAGGGCGGACCGCCCTGACCTCGCGGCTGCTTGCCGTGTCCATTCCCCCGCTTACCTCATGTCCGTCCCCCAGGGAAGGTGTCGCTGTGTCCCTCGACCCGCAACCCGCCGCCGCGTCCCGTGACCCGCTGGCGTCCGAACTGCTCCAGTCCGTCGTCGACGTCGCCCGGGCGATCTTCGGTGCCCAGGCCAGCTCTGTCTTCCTGCTGGACGAGGAAGCCGGGGAACTGGTCTTCCAGGCCGTGTCCGGTCAGGGCGAGGAGTTCCTGATCGGCCGCCGGTTCCCGGCCGGCCGGGGCATCGCCGGCTGGGTGGCGTTCTCCGGCGAGCCGATGGTGGTCGACGATCTCACCGCCCACTCCTCCTTCGACCGAACCCTGGCCGAGTCCACCGAGTACGTGCCGAACGCGCTCATGGCGGCCCCGCTGATCCACGACGGCCGAGTCCTGGGCGTCCTGGAGGTGCTCGACCCCGCCGAGCAGACCCGCTCCAGTCTGCCCGAACTCGACCTGCTCTCCCTGTTCGCCCGGCAGGCCGCCACCGCACTGCGGTTCGTCGTACGGCAGCAAGCCGCCGCGGAGGAGGCGCACTCGGGACTGCCGTCGCGTCGCCGCGCGGAGGCGTCGCGGCTGCTGAGCGAGCTGGTCAGCCTGCTCGGATAGGCAGGGCGACGCAATGCGAGTACGGGCTACGTAGCGAGGTTCGGTGGGGCCTGCGTAGTTTCACGGACGCCGTCGGTCCCGTTCTGCACAAAAATCGGTTCTGGCCGGAGGGAGACCGGGCTCGCCTCACGGATCCGGTGCACGCCGTCCAGAAGCGAGGAGGCCCATGACTGAGCAGAGCACGCGGCAGACACAGACGACGGTCCACCGGACATTCTCGGGGCCACTGGTGGGCCGGGAGACCGAGCTGGCCGTCCTGCGGTCCGCCGTCACGGCCTGCACGAACGGTGTCTCCACCGTCGTGGAGATCACCGGCGATCCAGGACTCGGCAAGACGAGACTGCTGTCCGAACTGGGCGAGCTGGCGGAGGCCGAAGGGCTGACGGTCCTGTCGGGCCGCGCTTCGGAGTTCGAACAGCAGCGCTCCTTCGGGGTGTTCGCCAGTCCCATCCGGAGCTGCTTCGGCCGTCTCCAGGAGTCCAGGCACGGTCCGCTCGACGAGGAGACTGCGGCGCTGCTGGAACTGGTGCTGCCACGGGGCTCCCGGTCCGGACGCCACGGGTTCGCCGAGATGGACCGGTCCCGGCTGCACCACGCGCTCGGCCGACTGCTGACGGTGGTCGGCCAGGACCGCGGCATCCTGCTCTGTCTCGACGATCTGCACTGGGCCGACGAGGGATCCCTGGAACTGCTCCACTACCTGCTCCGGCAGCCGCCCGGCACCCCGCTGCTCCTGGCCTGCGGGCTCAGACCCCGGCAGGCGGCGGCCCGACTGCGGGCGTCCTTCCGATACGCCGTCGCGGACTACCGCGTCGAACGACTGCCACTGTCGGCGCTGGACCGGCAGGGGTGCCTCAGTCTGCTCGGTGCCACCCACCCGCCGGCCCGTCGCGACCGGCTCTGCGTGGTCAGCGGCGGCAATCCGCTCTACCTCGAAGTGCTCACCGAACTCACCCTGGACGGCGCCGACCCGGACGGCAGCCCCACCGATCTGCCGGACACCTTACGGGCGGCGCTGGCCCGCGAGATCGCTTCACTGACCGGGGACGAACTCTCCGCGCTGCGCGCCGCGGCCGTCCTGGGGGATCCCTTCGACCCGATGATGCTGGGTCAGGTCTCCGGACTCGGCCACGGACCCGCGCTGGAAGCCCTCGACGTACTCGCGGGCATGGACCTCATCCGCTCCTGCGGACAGAGCGGCCCACGCCACGAGGTACGTCAACTGCTGCAGTTCAGGCACCCGTTGTTGCGGGAGATCGTCTCCCGGGAGACACCGCCGGGCTGGTTCCTCAGCGCCAACGCGCGGGCAGACGAGGCACTGCGCGCAAGCGGGGCGGGTGCCGTCGAGCGAGCGCCCTTCGTCGCCCGCTCGGCACAGGCGGGCGACCTCGAAGCCGTCCGCGTCCTCACCGAGGCGGCCTCCCTCACCACCCGATCCGCACCCGCCGCAGCCGCCACCTGGCTCCGCACCGCTCTCCGGCTGTCCCCCCAGAACCCCACGGGCGAAGCAGCCCGGCAGCGGCTGGAGATGCTGCTCGGCCTGGCCCGCACCTGCGGTACCACAGGCGACCTCGTATCCTGCCGTGAGGCCCTGTCCGAGGCTCTGGACCTCGTCCCGGGGGACCGTCGCGATCAGCGCATCCCGGTCGTGGCGCTCCGGTCGGTGATCGAGCGGATCCTCGGCAGCACCAAGGCAGCCAAGCTCGCACTCAAGGACGAACTGGCCCGCTGGCCGAAGACCGAGGCGAAGGTCAATCCGCTACGCCTCCAACTCGCCACCGTGGGCATGGCACAGGGAGCCTTCGAGGAGGCGGCCGGCCATCTCGACACCGTTCTCGCCCTCACCGCCCCGCCGGTCGACAGCAGGATTCTCACCTCGGTGGCGGCCTGCCGCGCCCTGGGAGCCGCGTACAGCGGGCGGACGGGCCCGATGACGGCATATGTGTCCGAGGCGGCCTCGGCGATCGACAGGCTGGGCGAACTGGCCACCTTCCTCGACGAGGTGGGCCAGCTCGGCTGGGCCGAGGTCCTCGCCGAGCGCCACTCCGACGCCGTGCGGCACATGACCAGCGGCATCCGCGTCGCCCGGCGCACCGGGCAGAGCTACATGATGCCGTACCTGCTGCTCTGCCAGTCCTACGCGCGGCAGGGCACCGGCGACCTGGCGGGCGCGGTCGAGTCGGCGGCCGACGCCGAGGAGACGGCCCATCTGATCGACCGGCCTGACCTCATCGGATACGCCCTGACACTGCGCGCCGCAGCCACCGCGCTGCGGGAGGGACCCGCGGCAGCAGCCGACACGGCCGAACGCGCCCTGCGTCCGGCCGAGCACCGAGGCCGGCTGTGGGAGCTGTCGGCGGCCGTGCTGGCCTCGGTCCGGCTCGACCAGGGGCGGCCCGACGACTGCATCGAACTGATCCGGACCATCACCGGCATCGACCGCTCCGAGACGACCCACACCTTGAGGGCCATGTGGTTCTGTACGGCGGCGCAGGCCGAGATGGCGCGCGGCCACACCGCGGCAGCCCTCGGCCGTGCACGGCAGGCCGCCGAGGCGGCGGAGGCTGTCTCGCTGCCGGGGCAGTCGGGGTACGCGGCCCTCGCCATGGCCTGCGTCCGCATCGACGACCCGGGCGTCGCGGCCGAACTCTTCACCGAGGCCGCCGAGTTCTTCGCCACCAGCCGTCTGGTTCTCGCCGAGAGCCGGGCGCGGGTCCTGCTCGGCCGGGCCCTGGTCGCCTCCGGGCGGCTGGACGAGGCCGCGGCCGCGGTCGGCCAGGCCAAGCAGATCGCCGACGCACACGGAGCAGGTCATCTGAGCGCGCTGGCCGGCAACGCCCAGCGCCAGATCGGCGCCCGCCGCCCGCGCTCCGCAGGCCATTTTCCGGCTCACGAGACCCTGTCCGAGCAGGAGCGCCGTATTTCGCAGTTGGTGTCCCGGGGCCTGTCCAATCGTGACATCGCCTCGACGCTGTTCCTGTCGCCGAAGACCGTCGAGGCGCATCTGACGCGCATCTTCCGCAAGCTGGACGTGAGTTCACGGTCGGCGCTGGTCAGTGTGCTCGCGGAGCTGTCCGCAGATCAGCGTTTGGCCGGGTGAGGCAGATCCGCCCATGTGCCGTTTCCATGCCCGCGGCGAACCGATGACAGGCCGACACCGCCTAGCGTCGCTGCGGCAGGAAGCCAACCACCGTTCGACACAAGGGAGATCGTCATGACGCAGAGCACCGAGTCGTTGAAGCAGCCCTTCGAGGAGTCCCCGGAGGTCGAGGCGCACTCGATCCTGGACCTCCAGAGCCTCGGAAAGTCGGACGACCAGTCCGGTTTCTGGACCTGCCTGAGCAACGTCAGTTCCGCGAACGAGGAGTGACCTCCGGGCGCTGTGCCCCGGTCTCGCCGTCAGTAAGTACACGTCCTGAGTGAAGTGCACGTCCTGAGTGGAGGAACCATCGTGGCGGACGCCCGCGAGGCACTGGTCTACGGCGTCGCCGACCCCCTCCACTACGAGACGCCGAGCCGACTTCACGACGACGCCTCGCGGTACCCGCTGGTCCACGGGGCGATTCCGCCGGGATGGCGGCGCTCCCTCTCGGGACTGTGGACCGTACTGACCCCCGACGACGCGCCACCTGCAGGGCAGGGCTGGAAGATCCACGTGTCGGCGACGCCACGAACGGCGGCACAGGCGCTGGATCGGACGGCCGCACTCTGCCTGGCCGGTGGCGTGCCGTTCAAGTTCCTCCGCAGCGAACGGGCGTTGACCACGATGTCGGGGAAGAACGCGCCCCGGGGCGGCAGCGGAAAGTTCATCACCGTCCACACGCGGGACGACCTGCACCTGGCGGAGATCCTCGGCGAACTGGTCGGCGCCCTCGACGGGCTCCCGGGCCCGTACATCCTCAGCGACCTCCGGATCGGCCGGGGGCCCCTCCACGTTCGCTACGGCTCGTTCGTCGGACGGCGCTGTCCCGGCGCGGACGGCAGACCGGTCCCGGCCCTGGTGGACCCGTCCGGCGCTCTCGTCCCCGATGTCCGGGGTCCGGTCTTTCATGTGCCGGGCTGGGTGACGCCGCCGCCGGTGCTGGAGCCGCACCTGGCCGCCCGGCGGGCCGCGCGCGACGACGCCTTCCCGTACGTGGTCCACGAGGCCCTTCGCTTCTCCAACGCGGGAGGCGTCTACCTCGCCGGACATCGCGACACCGGCCGCCGGGTGGTCCTGCGGGAGGCGCGGCCGTTCAGCGGCCTGGACGGCACGGGCAGCGATGCGGTGGAGCGGCTGCACCGCGAGTACCGGATCCTCATGGAACTCCGGGGACTTGACTGCGTGCCCCGCCTGCACGGGCTGCACACAGTCTGGGAGCACCACTTCCTCGTCCAGGAGCACGTCGGGGGTCCGACGCTCCTGCAGGCGGTGATCGGCCGGTATCCGGTCCCGGGCCGGGACACGTCCGAGGCGGCATTCCGCGCATACGCGGAGTGGGCCTCACGCGTGATCGGCGGTCTGTCCTCGGCTCTGGACTCCCTGCACGAACGGGGCGTCTGCTTCCGGGACGTGCACCCCCGCAACATCATCGTGCGCCCCGACGACTCCGTGGTCCTGGTCGGGTTCGAGTACGCCACACGTCCCGACGAGCGGAGCCTTCCCCGGGTCGGCCCCGCCGGTTTCGCCGCTCCGGCCGGGGCGACGGGCACCGAGGCCGACCAGTACGGCCTGTGGGCGACCTGGCTGTTCACGCTCATGCCGATGCTGGAGGTGACCGACCTCGATTCCGCGAAGGCCGCACAGCTGGAGGCAGTCGCACGCGACCGCTTCGGGCTGTCACTCACCGACGGCCCCCGCCGACCGGACACCAGCCGTGGGCGCACCGCGAGCGCAGCCCCTGCCTCGGTCCCCGCGTCAGTCGACCTCTTCGACTCCGAGCCGTTCGACTGGCCCGCCGTGCGCGACGCGCTGGTCACCGGGATTCACGAGGACGCGACCCCGGACCGCGCCGACCGGCTGTTCCCGGCACACTGGACCGTCTTCGACAACGGCGGCCACACCCTCGCCCACGGCGCGGCCGGAGTCCTGCTCGCCCTCCACCGGGTGGGCGCCACGGTCCCCGTGTCGTACACCGACTGGCTCGTACGCTCCGCGCGACTCGCCGGTTCCCAAGCGGGCTGCGGGCTGTACGACGGACCGTACGGCGCCGCTGCGGTGCTGGCCGAACTCGGCCGTAGGGAAGCGGCGTTGGAAATCCTGTCCGTCGCCCGGACGGCTGGTCCGCCGGTGCGGTCCGGCCTGTACGGCGGACAGGCAGGCGTAGGGCTCGCCCTCTGCCACTTCGCGGAACTCACCGGTGACAGCACGCTGTTGGACGAGGCCACTCGGATTGCGCTACGGCTCGACACACTGCGGCGCGACGGAGTGGCGCAGGGGCTGCTCTTCCCGTCCACCGGGGGGCTCCTGGAGGGCTTCAGCGGCTCCGCCCTGCTCCAGCTCAGGCTGCACGGAGTCACCGGGGACCGGCGGTACCTGACCGCAGCCCGCGCTGCCATCGAACTCGACCTCGGGCACTGCGTCACCATGCCGGACGGAACGGCCCAGGCCCGGTACGGCCACCGCCACCTCGCCTATCTGGAAGGGGGCAGCGGCGGGATGGCCCTGGTGGCGCGGGAGTACCTGGCCCGTGCCGACGATCCCGCCCTCACCGCATTCACGAGGGCCGTCCGCCCCGTCTGTGCATCCGACTTCGTCCGGGAACCAGGCCTGTTCCGGGGCCGCGCCGGACATATCGCGGTGCTGAGCCTGCTGGACGCGCCGGAGCAGGACACGCCGCCCGGACCCGAGGCGCTCGGCTCGATCCGCAGACTCTCCTGGCACGCGATCCGCGCAAAGGACGGCCTCCGCTTCCCCGGCCGGGGTCTGCTCCGCCTCTCCACGGACCTCGCCACCGGCTCGGCGGGCGTACTGCTCGCACTCCACACCGCGTTCGAGGGTCAAGGCCGGCTGGGCTCGCTGCTTCCGTTCGCGACTCAGAGGTCCTGACAGAAGCTGTGGATCACGTGACTTTCGGTGTGGTTGGCCGAGCCGTTGCTGCCCGAGCCGGGCCGAAGCCGATCGAGGGCCGGCCTGCCGCGACGCACGCGACTACGAATGTCTTCCCCAGCACTCCGAAGCATCGACTCGGGGTTCACCGGTGGCGGCTGTCCGCCTCCGCCTGGATCAGCATCCGCTTGAGCAGGGTGCTGAGAGCGTCCTGCTCTGCCGCGTCGAGCGGGGCGACCATCGAGTCCTCCGCCTGCCCGCGCAGCTCCATCGCGGCCAGCCAGCGGATGCGCCCCGCCTCGGTGAGCTCCACGTCCACCCGGCGTCGGTCCTGACTGCTGCGCACACGCCGCACCAGCCCCGACTGTTCCAGGGTGTCCAGGCGGCCTGTCATGCCGGCGGGGGAGAGCATGAGTTCAGCCGCCAGCTCGGAGGGGGTGGCCCGCCCCGGGGCCTCGCGCGCGGCGAGCCGGTGCAGCGTGGCGAACTCGAACTCCTGCAGGCCAACCTCGGCCAGGGCGCGGTCTTTGGCTTGGCCGACATGCTTGGCCAGGAGCTGAATGCGGGTGATGATCCCCTCCACCCGCGCGTCGAACGGGGCCTTGCCGTGCCAGCGTGCAAGGTGCACGTCGACGGAGTCGTCCCCTTCTGTGGGCTGGTCCCGGCCCTGACTCGCGGTGTCCATGCCCCCAGTATGCTACGCCAACTTATATTTCGTTGCCTAATGATTAGCTGGCGAAATACTATGCGCGTATGACGCAACCCATGCGCCGACTGCTGGTCGGCCGTACCTGCGCGGCGCTGGCCACCGCGCTGATACCCACCACGCTCACGCTCGCGCTGCTTCGAGGACACGCCAAAGGCTCGACGGGTTCGGCAGGGGATCTGGGCTTGGTGCTGGCATGCGAACTGCTGCCCATGCTGGTGCTGCTGCCGGTCGCCGGCGTGCTGGCGGACCGCTTCCCGCCACAGCGGGTCGTGCTCGCTGCCGATCTACTCAGGGGCGCGGCGCAGACCGCGATCGGCGCGGAGCTGCTCTGCGGCCTGGTCCGGGTGCCCGACCTCGCTGGGCTCGCCGCGGTCACCGGCGCCGCGGTCGCCTTCGGCACCCCAGCGGTCCGCACCCTGGTCGCCGCGACCGTCGACGCCGACCAGCGGCTGCGGCTGAACTCGCGGTTGGACGTCGCCACCGGCCTGGCCCAGACCGCCGGCCCTGCTACAGCGGGCGGCATGATGCTGATGCTCGGCGCCGGCTGGTCCTCGCTACTGACCGGCGCGCTCTTCATCGGCTCTGCGACCACCCTGGGCGGCCTGCACACCCGCCGGGCCACCAGGCCGGCCGACGGCAGCCACGCGGGGTTCCGGGCGCAGTTGCGCGAAGGCTGGACCGAGACCCGGCGCCACCGCTGGTTCCTCACCAATGTGCTGGGCCATGGAGTATGGCATCTGGCGGCCGGCTTCCTGCTCACCCTGGGACCGCTGATCGCTGTCCGGAGCATGGGCGGTGACGGCGCGTGGGTCCTGGTGGCCCAGCTGGGGACCGTCGGCATGCTGGTCGGCGCTTTTGCAGCAGGACGGCTGCCGGTGCGCCGCCCGCTGGTCGGCGTTGCCGTGGGCGCGGCCGTCTTCGCGCTGCCGCTGGCGGCCTTCGGGCTGGAACTGGCGCTGCCCTGGGCGGCGTCTGCGTACTTCCTGGCCATGTTCGGTCTAGGAGTGCTCAGCCCGCTGTGGGAGACCGCCATCCAGCGCCGCATCCCGCAGGAGGTGCTCGGGCGGGTGGGCTCCTTCGACGCGCTGATCTCGTTTGCCGCCCGCCCGTTGGGCCTGGCCGTGGCCGTTCCGGTTGCCACCCTCCTCGGCACCTCGGCACCACTGCTGGCAGGTGCGGTGCTCGTGGCGGCGGCGAATCTGGCCGTGCTGCTGCTGCCCGAGGCATGGGAGCACCCGGAGCCGGTCACGGCACGGGGCGCTGCCAGGCGCGAACCTGTGGCCGCGGCGGGCCAGGATCAGCCGGAGGCCGGCTCCAGGGCAGCGGACGGCAGATAGCCGGAGGAATGCAGGCCCGGTGCCGGCCCGCGTCGTTGCCTGACTGGCTGTCGTCGTGCCCGTCTTGAGGACCACGACGGGGCCCCGATGGGGTGATCGTGGCAACTGCCGTGCACAAGAAAAGGGCGTCTTGGCAGCTCGAAGGGTGTCTACGCCAACAAACTGTCCAGGAGGCCCTGCTGCCGCGGTTCTACGGCATGGTAGGAGCGGGCTCCACATCGGTCGCTCTCGCGTGCGACTGCCTGGCGCACAGGTTCGGGAACGCCGGCGACCACGGGGCGCGTCAACGCCGCCACCCCACCGACTTGTCGGGCGCCGAGTGGGCGGTGGTCAGGCCGCTGCTGCCGGTGGCGGGCCGGGCTGCGGGGCCGGGGCGGCCAGCGGGAGGCTCACGGTCCGGTGGTCCGGTCCCGGAGTTCCACCACCGGCTCCGCCGCGGAGTGCGCGAGCAGGCGGGGTGGGATCCGGAGCCGCGTGCGGGCGTCATCGCCTCCCAGTCGGTCAAGGCGGACGCGGTGGTCGGATCCGACAGCCGGGGCTTCGACGGCGGCAAGCTGATCAACGGTCGCAAGCGGCAGGTCGTGGTCGACACGCTCGGCCTGCTGCTCGTGGTGATGGTCACCGCGGCGGACGTGGCACGGCCACCTCCGCCAACTCGTCGTACATCGATCCCGCAGACGACCTCGCCGGCGTTGTCCTGCAGCAGCGATCGAGTCGCGTTTCCCCATCGGCGGTCGAGTCGTCGCGGAGCTCTGGGCGGCCAGGTCCCGTAAGCCATCCGGCGGCTCAGCCCTTGCAGAGGGATCCAGTATGCGTCCGCGCATGTCAGGGGCCGCGGCGGACTCGGCCACAATGGGGCTGTGGATGAGATGGGTGGCACCAGGGCGGGTACGGACGGGCCGGTCACGTTGCAGGGGATAGCCGAACGGCTGGGGCTGCACGTCTCGACGGTGTCGCGGGTCCTCAACGGCAAGGCGGACGTGCAGGGACGGGCGGCGTCCGGGGAGACGGCGCAGCGCATCAGGTCGCTGGCCCGGGAACTGGGCTACCGGCCCAATCCGCACGCCACCAGTCTGCGCACCCGGCGCAGCAACCTGGTGGGTGTGCTCTTCCCGCGTCTGTCGGAGATCGTGGTGGCCACCATCTACGAGGGTGTCGAGGAGGAGGCGGCCGCACACGGGCTGTCGGTCTTCGTGACCAATACGCGCGACGATCCGGCCGTGCAGCGGGAGCGGATCGCGATGGTGCTGGGACGCCGGGTGGACGGGCTGATCATCGGTGACGCGCATCTCGATGGCGCTGCGCTCGCCGACCCCGCGCTGCGAGGCGTCCCGTTCGTACTGGTCAACCGCCGCACGGACGGTGATCATCCCGCGGTGACCTGTGACGACTTCCTGGGCGGGCGGATGGCCGCCGAACACCTGCTGGGTCTCGGACACCGCAGGGTCGCGGTGATCGCCGGGGAACCGTTCGCCAGCACCGGGACCGACCGCGCGGCAGGTTTCCTGGAACGCTACGGTGAGGCCGGCCTGCCGGTGTCCGATCACCGGGTGCGTCACTGCACCTTCGACATCACCGGTGGACGCCAGGCGGCGATGGACCTGCTCTCCCTTGCCGACAGGCCCACGGCGCTCTTCGCGGTCAACGACCTCGCCGCCCTGGGCGCCATGGGCGCCGCCCGCGACCTGGGCCTGCGCCCGGGCAGCGACTTCGCCCTGGTCGGCTTCAACGACACCCCCCTCGCCGCCGAACTGCCCATACCGTTGACCAGCGTCCACTCACCCATGGCCGAACTCGGCCGCGCGGCGGTACGCCAACTCCTGCGCCGCATCGCCGGTGAACCCGCCACCTCCCAGCACCTGCGCCCCGGGCTCGTCACCCGTGCTTCCAGCGGCGCTCCCATCGGGCCCGCACTCGGCTGAGAGCGTCGCCCGCAGGCGCATCGACCGATCTGCGGCGTCACCGTCGTCGGCGGCTCTTCGGTGCACCGACGCGCTCATCGCCCGGTGGCGACGAGCGGACAGGAACTGCGGTCTCGACGGGCGCAGCCCCCTGGCGCTACGTGCCGTCCCACGACAGGAACGGGCGCAGACCGCTTACGAAGTGGAGCCTGGACGGCGCTGATGTCGTCCGGGTGGAGTCTGCGGAGCAGATCCTGGTCCCGCGGCCCTTCACGCCGCTCAGCGCACGTACCTGCGCGACCGTGCGGGTTCGGGTGGCCTTCGGCGGACGGTCGAGCGCGCGGAGTGAATCCGCAACCGCCGCGACCGTACTTGCGGGAGCCCGGCGACTGGCCGGCGCTCAGACGTGCTTCGTGATGAGAGCCCGCGCCTGTTTCGACAGCGGCGGCGGACCGATCCTGCCGTCACCGGCTCCGGGAACCAGTGCCTCGGCCACGTCGGCGGCCGTCGGCCGCTGGTCGGGATCGGGGTGAAGGCATGACCGGACCACCTGCGCGGGGTCCTTCGGCAGCCCGGCGAGATCGGGTGTTCCGGCCCGGATGTTCGCGACCACGGACGGCGTGTCCCGGCCCCAGGGGCTGCGCCCCAGGGCGAGGCGGGCAAGGACGGTGCCCAGGGAGAAGACATCGCTGGCGGGTGTGAAGGTGGGCTGCTCGCGCAGTTGCTCGGGGGAGGCGTAGGCGTAGGTGCCGGCGAAGCCACGCCGTAGCTCGGTGAGCCGTTCGATCTGGGCGATACCGAAGTCGATGACGCGTGGGCCGTCCTCGGTCAGCAGTACGTTGGCCGGCTTGAGATCGAGGTGCACGATGCCCTCGGTGTGGATGGCGCTCAGGGCGAGGGCGATGCCCGCTCCCAGCGTGCGCGTCAGCTCGGCCTCCAGCCGGCCGCAGTGCTCGACGAGTTCCTGCAGCGAAGGGGCGGCCACGTACGGCACCGCCATCCACGGGGTCGCACCGTCGGTGTCCGCGGCGATCACCGGCACGGTGAACCGTCCGTCGACCCGCTGGGCCGCCCGCACCTCGTGGGCGAAGCCCTGTTTGATCGGGGGAGCCGCCGCGAGGTGAGCGTGCAGCGTCTTGACCGCGACCATCAGCCCGTCGGTGTCCTGGCACAGGTAGACCCGCCCGAAGCCGCCCTCGCCGACACACTCCAGCACCTCGTACGAGCCGAAGGCCTGCGGCCGGTCCGTACCGGCCGCGGGCCGCGCCCGCTCCATCTCCCGCCAGCCCCCCAGGGCCACGGCCTGAGGGTGCACCGCGATCCTGCCCTCGCCCGCGGTCACCGCGGACGTCTCCGTTCGCGCGTCCAGGTCACTCGTCGTGAGCCGCTGGTCCTGCTCGTCCTTCACCACGACGAACCGTGCCTTGTCCGGCTCGCCCTCCCCGAAGACGTACACCTCGATCTCCACGTGCTCGTCGCTCAGACGGGACACGTAGACACCCGGCAGCCCCAACTCCGCGCACACGGAGGCCTCTTCGGGCGTCGGCCGCCGGTCGCCACGGGCGAAGCACAGGGCCGTCGCCTCATATCCCTGCCCCACCAGATCCCGCAGCACATCGCCCCACTGCGCCACCGTCCAAGCGCGCCGTACCGGGTCGTCCATGCCGTCGTCGACCACCGTGAGGCGGGTCGTGTCGGTTGCGCCGGCCTCGCGTGCCAGCACCGCGCATGCCGTGTCCGGTGCCGCCTGTACTTCCTCCCCCAGCAGCGCCGCGGCCCGTTCCGTGATGCGCAGGACCGTGCGGCCGGCCGCACGGGCGAGTTCGTCGCGCTGCCCGCGCACAATGTCGTACATCGACGAGCCCGGCAGCTGGCCCTGGAGTTCCATGCACGAGAGCACCCTGTCGAAACAGCCGACGGCCGTCGCGTAGTCCTGCGCCCGCACCGCCGCTTTGGCCTGCGCGACGTGCGCGGAGAGGGTCTCGGAGCCGGCCGGACCGTCGAGTTCCTCGAACCGTGCGGCTATCTCCCCGTACATCCGGCAGGCGCGCGGGAAGTCTCCGGCGGCCTCGACCGCGGCGGCCGTCGCGAAGAAGTCCCGCAACCCTTCGCGGCCGCCCTCATTGCCGAACGGCAGTACGCCGGCGACCTCGGCGTAGCGCTGACGGGCGATGCCGGCCAACTGGTGGCCCGGGCCGAGCTCCTGTTGCGCGGTCTGCAGCATCTGGGAGAACGCACGCAGCGCCGCCGCGTTGTCCCCGCTCTTCTGCTGCCAGTACCCCACCTCGCACAGGAGGGTGAGGGCGGTCTCGGTGCGGTTCTCCCGCTCGGCGGACCGGCGCATGGCCTCATAGCGGCGCACGGCCTCCTGCGGCCGGCCCGACCGGCCGTGCCAGTGCGCGAGTTGGTGCCGGGCCAGTTCGGTGTCCGGATGGCGGGGCCCCTGGATCCGCTCCCGGTCGGCCAACAGCCGGACGAACAGCTGGACCGCAGCTTCTGTCCGGCCCGACTCACCGGTCCAGTGGGCCAGTTGGTGCCGCAACGCCAAGGTGTCGGGGTTACGCGGTCCCAGAACGCGTTCCGCCTGCGCGACCAGTTCGCCGTACCGTTCCGCGGCCAGCTCCGCGTTGCCCTGACGCCCGGTCAGCTCCGCCGTCTCGCCGCCCTTCTGCAGCGCCGCGACGAACTCACGGAGAACCGGCGTCGGTTCGCGCCTGCCCAACCGCCTCATCAAGCCTCCCCGTTGCTGCAGTCCGGACGTGTGCCGGATGGCCAGTATGCTCTACCCAAACGATTGCGCCAATCGTTTGGGCTCCGTGATCACGCCGGCATGCCGAGGCCGACGGCTGTAGTTCGGCGGGCTGCTTCGACGTCGACCGCCTGGCTGCTCATCGCTGGCAGAACTCAAAGGCCGGTGCAGCAGGGGGAGTGTTCGAGGTGGTGCACATCCCGCACCCGGATCGCCAGACACCCTTTGGGAAACGCCGCCGAGGCCACCACCCGCGTCGTTGGGGAGCCCACACTCCTGCTGTCGCCGTCCCCGACCTCACCTTCGCCCAGGTCGCGAGCCGCGAGGATCTGGCATCCGTCGTCTCAGAACGGCCTGAATCACTCATTAGACGTCAGTGACGGATAAAGCGCATTTTCACAACTGTCTTTCATGGCATGTTGACCTCCCTGCTTCCCCGACGGAGGAACTGCGTGCCCAACACCCCAACGCCCACGGACTCGGCCCCGCGCTACCCCCGGTGGTCGGACCGCCTCATACGTCAGCTCGACACTTTCGCGGCCACGCGGTCCCGTGCCGAGAAGGTGCCTGCCTTGATTCTCACCAGGCAGGACGGCGGTGATGTCCGGGCACCGGCCTTCATGGTCCGGGAATATGAGCACCGGCTGTCGCGACGGCGGGGCACCCCCCACTTCCAGGTCCCGCACGCCGTCGTCGACGACGCGGAACTGGGCGGTGGCTTCCTTGCCGCGATCGACCGAGTCGCACTGCGGTTCCAGCTCACCATGCCCTCGGGGAGGCTGCGGTTGCCGGCCTTTCACACGTGCCGGGCCGTACTGGACGCTGAGCGCGGCGCGGGCGACTTCCAGGCCCAGCAGCAGCCGATCCTCGATGACCTGTACGCAGCGCTCCTCAGACGGCGGAAAACGCTGCGTGCCTGCGCTCGCCTCGCGGACTTCTTGGGTCAGCATTTCCTGACCGGCTGGCTGCAGGGGCTCGTGGCAGCACTGATCGTCGGCTTTCCCAAGCTCTGCTACCGGTTCTCCCTGCAGCACTGGGGTCTGCGCTGGGTCGCGGACGAAGCGAACGCGAGCTGCTTCCTGGACGCCGCGCTCGCCTTCTGCCAGGGCGGCGAGCTGGACAGGGAGGATCCGCGAGTTCGGCGAATCCTCTTGCGCGCGCTGCTCACCGATCTGCGGAAAGCGACCCGGGGAAGGACCTGGCTGAGTCATCTGTGGGCACGGCGCCGGTGGTCCTTCGTCGTCCTCCTTCCGGAGATCGACGACACGGACGGCCCGGGCCGCGCCTTCCTCGGCACGTTCGAGGAGCTCGCCGGCGACCATCCGTCCAAGCCGCTGCTCATCCTGGCCGCCTGCGCCGGTCCGCCTCCGGACTACGCCGCGCCGCTGGGTGCCGACGCCGACCGGCCCAATGGCATTGCCGACAAGGTCTTCACGTTCCTCAATGAGGGCAGTGACGAGCCGGTGCGGCTCATCACGCTGCCGGCCGAGGACGACACCGAGGGCACGGCCAAGGCGAAGATCGACACCCATTGGGGCGTCATGGCCCGCCGGGACCATCCCCTCGACTGGTTGCGTCCCGCCGCTCTGCCCCTCATGGCCGCGGCAACGGCGGGCATCCTCCTGGCTCCGCGCTACCTGTGGCCCACTGCTCCCCCCGCGTCCGCCTCATGCGTCGAGGTCAGCACCGGTGAGCGTGTGGGCATCACCGACGGCAGTCAATGTGATCTGGCCGTACAGGGGGACCGCGGAAGGGAACTGAAGGCCCTGGAGCACCAGGTCGCGACGGAGAACGCCCGGATTCCGGACGGGCGTTACCGCACCCTCGTCTTCCTCGCTCCCCTGAGTCTGCAGAACGGCGTCTACGACGACCCGCCCGTCGGCCTGCAGATCCTGCGCGGCGCGATCGCCCAGCAGCACAGGCTCAACTCCGGGGTCCGCCAGAACAAGATGCCCATCCGCCTGCTCATCGCCAACACCGGTCAGTACTTCCAGTACGGCGCACGCAGGGCCGCAGCGCCGAAGGACCCGGACGTCGCACAGATGATCATTAGTCGTCAGCGGCAGGACCACATCGCCGCGGTCATCGGCATCACCCAGAGCCGTACTGAGTCGCTGGACGCGGTCCGGGAACTCGACCAGGCCGGCATCCCGGTCATCGCCAACGGTGTATCCGGCAGCGCCATGGTCGGCCCCGACTCGCCGCAGCGGTACTTCCAGATCTCGGCACCCGACGGGCGCGTCGCGCAGGTCCTCGCCGACTTCATCCACCGTTCTCCCACCATCCGCCAACTCACCAGCCCCGCACCGCACGCCGTGGTCGTGTACGACCCGACCGACACGGCCTTCAGCACGGACCTCAAGAACCTGTTCGTCGCCGCCTACCGCCGGCACGGCGGTATTGACGAGATCAAGTACAGCGAGAAGCCCGGCGCGACCACGCCGGAGGACATCGCGAGCGAGGTCTGCAACAAGGTTGCCGCGACGCACGGGATCGTGGTCTACCTCGCCCGATCCGGAGTGCTGCCCAGCCTCCTCAATGCGATGCAGGGTGCGGGCGGTCAGTGCCAGCCCCCGGAAGGCACGACCATCCCGATGATCACCGAGAGTTCCCCGATCGACTTCCAGTTGCATCCCGGCCAGACGGCGCGCGCCTACCCGTACATGACGCTCTTCTACGAGTCGACGAATGCCCCCACCCCGGACTCCCGGGATCCCTATGCCCAGTTCGCCCAGGACTTCGCCACCGTCTTCGGCCAACGCAGCGCCGATGCGGACGCCGCCGGCGGCTTCGACACCATGGGCGTCGTCAGCAAGGTCATCGAGGACCTGCTGCCGGCTTCCGACGACGTCCAGCCCAACGACATCTATCTGTGGCTCACCGCCCACGGCGCAACGTCGCTTCCTTGATCGTTTCAGGATGACTGCGGTCGTGGTGTGAGTGGGTGGAGCTGGAGGGTGTAGGTGACGCGTTCGGTGGCGGGTTG
>NZ_JBFBBE010000132.1:0-23696 GCF_040682555.1 Streptomyces sp. NPDC051172 | reverse complement strand
ACCAGACTGGTCAGGTCGACCCCGGACTCGAGACGTTTGCCGGACCAGTTGTACAGGCCGATGTTGAGGGTCCAGTTGTTCTCGCCGCGCAGGACGGTCAGCGGGAGGAAGAAGGCGTTCCAGGTGTTGACGAAGGCCAGCAGGAAGACGGTCGCTCCACCCGTGGTCATCATCCGCAGCACGATGCTGAAGAAGATCCTGAGCTCACCGGCGCCGTCGATACGGGCCGCCTCCAGCAGCTCGTACGGGATCGTGGCCTCGGTGTAGACCTTCGCGAGGTACACGCTGAACGGGTTGATCAGACAGGGGATCAGCATCGCCCAGGGCGTGTCGACCATGCCGATCTTCGAGAACAGCAGATACAGCGGCAGCGTGAGCAGCGCGATCGGGATCAGGAACGAGCCGACCACACACGCGAACACCAGGTTCCGACCCGGGAACTGGAAGCGGGCGAGACCGTAACCCGTGGCGAGGGCGAGCAGGGTGCCGCCGAGGGAGCCGGCCCCTGCGTACAGGAAGGAGTTGGCGGTCCAGCGAAGGAAGATGCCGTGCTCGTAGGTGAACAGCTGGCGCAGATTGCCCCAGAGGTGCCAGCCGGAGAACCACAGGCCGTTGCTCTGGTAGAGGCCGGCGCGGTCCTTGGTGGCGGCGACGATCAGCCACCAGACGGGGAAGAGGCTGTAGACACTGGCCAGGGCCAGGCCGACGAGGAGAAAGCGCTGGCCGCCGCGTGAACGGGCCGCCGGGTCCGGGCGGTTGAGGCGCCGTACGGCATGCGGTTCGGTGCGCTCTGCGGTGAGCGTCATCAGTCCGCCTCCCTTGCGGTCAGCCGGTAGAAGAGGAAGGAGGCGACGCCGAGGATGAGGGCGAGCAGCACCGACAGGGCCGCGGCGTAGTGGTAGTTGCCGGCGTTGAACGCCTGGTTGTAGATGATCATGATCGGAGTGAAGCTGTCGCTGACCGTCTGCGGGGTGATGTTCCTCAGCAGCGCGGGCTCGTTGAAGATCTGCAGCATCTGGATGATCGACAGCATGCCGGTCAGCACCAACGCACCCCGCACGAACGGGATTTTGATGCTGAGCGCGATCCGTCCCTCACCAGCGCCGTCGAGCCGTGCCGCCTCGAACAGCTCCCGCGGGACGCCCTGGAGCGCCGAGTAGATGATCACCATGTTGTAGCCGACGCCGTGCCAGGTGAGCAGATTGCCGATGGACGGCCACACCATCGACGGCGCGAAGAAGTTCCAGTCGAAGCCGAACACCTTGCCCAGCGGGGTCAGCGGGCCGACCTCCGGGCTGTACAGGTTGATCCACACGAGCGCGGCGACCACGCCGGGGATCATGTACGGCACCAGGAGCAGGATCCGGAACCGGCCGGCGACCTTCGAGGCCAGCATGTCCAGGAACAGTGCCAGTACGAGGCTGAACAGCAGCATCACCGGGATCTGCACGCAGGCGAACAGCACCACCCGCAGCACCGAGCCCGTGAACGCCGAGTCCGTCAGGCCCTGCCGGTAGTTGTCCAGCCCGGCGAACTTCTCCGTCGAGCCGCCGAGGCCCAGCCCGGACTGCTGTTCGCGGTAGAGCGACTGGTGGACCGCGTAGCCGATCGGGAGCAGATAGAGGAAGACGAAGCCGAGCTGGAAGGGCACCGTGAAGGCGGCGCCCTTCCAGCGCAGTGAGCGAATCATCGGTTCTCGACCCCGATCTCTAGCCCTTGACGCTGATGCCGCGGGACTTCAGGTCCTTGACCGTCCAGTCCTGCATGTGCGCCAGCAGATCGGTGACCTTCTCCTCCTTGTCGACGACCTTCGCCCAGCCGGCCTGCATCTCGGTGAACATGGCGGTCCAGTCCGGTCCGAAGGTCCAGTCCCTGGTGGTGGTGTTCAGGCTGTCGGTGACCACCCTCTGGGCGGGCTGGTAGTTCTTGCCGAGCAGCTTGTCGGAGATCGCCTCACCGACGTACGCGTGGGAGTCGGCGAGCGCCGGCATCACTCCGTTGCCGGTCGTCGGGCTCGCCATGGTCTTCACCGCGTCGGCGTCGGTGGACATCCACAGCGCGGCCTCGGCGGCCTGCTCGACGTCCTTGCACTGCTTGGTCACCAGCGTCACGCTGCCGGTCAGGTTGGTACCGGCCGGCGTCTTGGCGGCCTCGCCCCGGTACGTCGGCCACGGCGACAGCGCCCACTTGCCGAAGGACCCGGTGAAGTTCTGCACCATGCCGGCCATCTGCCAGGTGGAGATCTGCCGGGTCGCGGTGCCTCCGTTGTCGTAGTTGCGCTGCACGGCCGCGTAGTCGGCGAAGGACAGCTTGGAGTCGAGGTCGTTGTCGATGATCTCCTGGATCACCTTCGCGGCCTTCAGACTGCCCGCGTCCTGGAAGTCGACCTTCCAGGAGTTGCCGTCGATCGCGTACCAGTGGGCGCCGGCCTGCATGGCGAGCACCTCCAGGGTGCTCGGGTCCTCACCGGCATAGTTGGTGATCTTGATGCCGTGCTTCTTCAGGACCTGGCCCGCGGCGATGAAGTCGTCCCAGGTGACAGGGGGCTTGATGCCGTACTTGCCGAAGATGTCGGTGCGGTAGATCGTGAAGTCGGGCGCCGAGCTGGTCGGCACGCCGTAGCTCTTGCCCTGCACCTGCGCGCTCGCCCAGGAACCGGCGTTGAACTTGTCCCTGCTCGACGAGACGTACTGGCTGATGTCGGCGAGCGCGCCCTGCGAGACCCAGCTGGTCACGTACTCGGCGGTGTTCTGCACCAGGCAGGGCGCGTTGCCCGCCTTGACCGCGTTGGTCAGCTGCTTCTGCATGGTGAGCTGGTCGGTGACCTTGGTGTACTTGAGCTTGACGTCCTTGTGTGAGGCATTGAACGCCTTGGCGACGGCTTCCTGACCGTTGGCCCAGCCCCAGAAGGGGAGCGTGACCGGGCCCGACGACTTGGTGCCGTCCCCGGAGTCCGATCCGCCGCAGGCGGAGAGCAGACCTGTGAGCGCGAGTCCCGCGACAGCGGCGTGGGCGAACCTTCTCCGGGGGCTGGTGAAGTTCATCTGACCGTGTTCCTTCGGAAGTTGGGCTTCTGGAGACAAGAAGACGGCGGCTCGGTGCAGGCCGGGAACGGCGGCCGGAATCCGTCGGCTCGCGGCTGAGGGGGTCAACCAGGCGGAAGCTGTAGTAAGCGGTTGCCGTGAAGGTAGGCCGACAGCTTCGGCTGTAGCAAGGGGTGTGCGCGAACTTCTTAGGTCAGCCTGAGGAAAGTGCTGGTAGGCGACGGAAACCGGTTACGAAACGATCGCTTCGAGAGTGACGTGTCAACGCTTGCTGGCGGGCGGCCGTACGGAGTTTCGTACGACGACATGGGTGCCCAGCACGAGATGATCGCCGTCAGTGCCCTTGCGGCGGCCCGCGCCGCCCTCGCGCCGGTCCGCCACGGCGCGCAGGGCCACCCGGCCCATCTCCTCGTACGGCACGTGCACGGTGGTCAGTTGGGGCGTGAGCTGGGAGGCGAGCGGGATGTCGTCGTAGCCGACGATGGAGACGTCCTCCGGCACCCGCAGGCCCGCCGCGCGCAGGGACTGCATGGCGCCCGCGGCGACCACGTCCGTCCCGGCGAGGACGGCCGTGAAGTCCGGCGTCTCGTGCAGGGCCGTCTCCACGGCGCGGTACCCGTGCTCGTCGTCGTACGGGCCGTGCCGCACCATGCCCGGGTCGAAGGGCACGCCGTACGCCTCGAAGGCCCGCTCGGCGCCCCTCAACCGGCCCTGGGCCGTGGTGAGTTCGGCGGGACCCGGCAGCACCAGGACCCTGCGGTGGCCGGCCGACAGCAGATGGCTGGCCATCGCGTAGGCGCCGCCCTCGTTGTCGTAGTCGACCGTGGTGGCCGGGACGTCACCCTCCAGGGGCGGCCTGCCCACCAGGACGAGATGGGAGCCGGCTGCGTCGAGGGAGCGGGCGAAGCGGGCCATGCGCAGCTGGTACTCGTCGTAGTCGTAGGCGCCGCCGAGCAGCACCACCGCGGCCACGCCCTGCTGGCGCATCATGTTGACCAGCGCGAGCTCCCGCTCGGGGTCGTCGCCGGTGGTGCCGACCAGGGAGAGCCAGCCGCGCAACGTGGCGGCGCCCTCGACACCCTTCGCCACATGGGCGAACGCGGCGCCGGTGATGTTGTTGATCAGGATGGCGACCGTCGGGGTGCCGCCGCCGGCGAGGGAGCGGGCGTGCGCGTTGGTGACGTAGTCCAGGTCCCGGACGACCTTCATCACCCGGCGGCGCAGGTCCTCCGAGACGGGGTAGTTGCCGGACAGGACGCGCGAGACGCTCGCGACGGAGACCCCCGCCCGCTCCGCCACATCACGGATGGTGGCCCGTCCGGCGTCCCCGGCCGCCTTGCGCTGACTCACCGTTGCGGCTCCTTCACCTCAAGAACTCCCCTGGCCGGACGCCGAGGGGGTGCGCCCTTGAGCGGTCCGCTGCGCTTCCGCCGCGTCCGAAGGGCGGGGCTGTGTCGATATGCGGCTTCGCCGCGTGGGCGCGACCAGCCACGACGACGCCGCGACGGTCGACAGCACGTCCCCCCGCGACAGAGCCGCACATCCGCACGGCCCGCGGTGCGCACCGTGTGGAAACCGTATCCCATTGTTTCTCCGGGGTGCCGGGCTGTGGACAACCGGGTGGAGCGGTACCCGTCGCAGGCGGGTGGAGATCCACTGCCCGAACCCGCCCGGGCCGCGGGCACCGCCCTTCACGCGACCCGGGCCAGGTCCGAGTGCCGTACCTCGTGGGCCGGAGGCAGGCCCGCGACCAGGCGTTCCAGTTCCTCCACGACGATGCGGCCGAGGCGTTCCAGCTCGTTGCCGAGCGAGCCCGCGATGTGCGGGGTGAGGAAGACGTTGGGCAGGCGGTAGAGCGGCGATCCGGCGGGCAGCGGCTCCGGTTCGGTGACGTCGAGGATCGCGTGCAGCCGGCCGGAGACCAGCTCGTCGGTGAGTGCGTCGGGGGCGACCAGGGCGCCGCGCGAGGTGTTGATCAGGACGCCGCCGTCCCGGATCAGCGCGAGCCGGCCGGCGTCCAGCATGCGATAGGTCTCGGGGATGTCGGGGGCGTGCAGCGAGACGATGTCGCTGTGCCGCAGCAGGTCCTCCAGCGGCAGGAGCTCGGCTCCGAGGGCGGCGGCCGTGGCGGGGCTGACGTAGGGGTCGTGGAGCAGGACCGTGAAGTCGAACGGCCGCAGCAGCTCCAGCAGCCGGCGGCCCACACGTGAGGCGCCGATGATGCCGATCCGGCGGCCGACGTTTCCGGTGTGCGCGGTCTCGGCGTCGGTCGGGTAGGCGTGGGTGGTGCGGAAGCGCTCGCGGTGGGTGAAGGTGTCCTTCCCGGCGAGCAGGATCATGGCGAGGGTGTACTCCGCGACCGGCAGGGCGTTGCCCGTCACCGCGCTGGACACGGTGATCCCGCGTTCCCACAGGGCCTCGCCGACCAGCGAACGGACCGAGCCCGCGGCATGCAGGACGGTGCGCAGCCGGGGCGCCGCGGCCAGCACGCAGGCGTCGAGGGCGGGACAGCCCCATCCGGTGATCAGCACCTCCGTCCGGGCGAGGGTCTCCGCTGCCGCCGGGTCGGCGAAGTCCCGTACGACGAACCCGGGGTCGAGGTCGCAGGTCTGCTTCAGCCGGGCCATGAGCGGCGGGGGGAAGAGCAGCGGGAGGTGCACGGGATCCATCGCGAACACGGCCCTCGGCGGCTGGGGGGTGGGCATGGCTCTCCTGAACGCTGGACGAGTTGGCGGGACGGGATGGCTGGACGGGCTGGAAACAGTTTCAGAAAGCGCCTTCTACCGTAGATCTGCGGTGAAGCGGTGGTCAATCACTGGGAAGAGTGGCGTGTGGACGGTCTTCTCCGGCGAGGTGCGGACCTTGATTCTGCTCCGCGGGGAAATCGGTTACTGCGATTTCCTGAGCAGGATCCGGCCACGGGCCCGGCTCTGACAACCGGTTGCCCTCCTGACCGGCACCGTAGCCACTCGAACCCCCTGCGCACGGCGGCCCCACTGTTTTCGAAAGTTCGTCATGCCTCTTGACGTGCCATGCTCTCCGACGGAAGCTCCGTGACACCGTTCAGCAACCGGTTCCCGAAACATTCGCACGCCGCATCCATCCCCGTCGCGTGTCCCGACTCCCGCCATCCATCTCAGTGAAGAGAGTGGGTAGTTCATGCACTCCCAGGCCGGTGCTCCCGTGAGCATCACGGTGATGGCCGAACTCAACGACCTCGACCCGAAACTGATCCAGCAGGCCCACAAGGAGCCGGGCATCCGGATCACCGTGGTGAAGAACGGCATCACCGGGCTGATCGCGATGCTCACCAGCGGCGACGCACCGGATCCGGTGGACGAGATCCAGTGGTACTACAACGAGCACGTGACGAACCTGAGGTTCCTCATGACCGCCGAGGCCGAGGCGGTCGCCGCGTCATGATCACCCCCGTGACCAGCCGCCGGGGCTTCCTCGGCGGCGTGGCGGCCCTGCTGCTGGCATCGGGCGCGAGCGGACTGCTCGTGCCCACCGCCGCCCGGGCCGCCGACCGGAACGACACCGGCACCAGAGCCTTCATCCACCCCGGCCTGCTCCACACCGCCGACGACCTGGCCCGTATGAAGGCCGCCGTCGCCGCCGGGCAATCCCCCGTCTACGACGGCTATTTGGCGTTCGCGGCGCATGCCCGCTCCTCGGCCTCGTACACCGTCCAGAACACGGGCCAGATCACCTCCTGGGGCCGCGGCCCCACCAACTTCCAGAACCAGGCCGTCGCCGACTCGGCGGCCGCCTACCAGAACGCCCTCATGTGGGCGGTCACCGGCAACCAGGCGAATGCGGACAAGGCCCGCGGCATTCTCAACGCCTGGTCGGCGTCCCTGACGACGATCACCGGCGCGGACGGCCCGCTCGGCGCCGGGCTGCAGGCCTTCAAGTTCGTCAACGCGGCCGAGCTCCTGCGCCACACCGGGTACGACGGCTGGTCGGACGCGGACATCGCCCACTGCGAACGCTCCTTCCTCGACGTCTGGTATCCGGCCGTCTCCGGCTACATGCTCTACGCCAACGGAAACTGGGACCTGACCGCCCTGCAGACCATCCTGGCCATCGGCGTGTTCTGCGAGGAGCCCGTGCTCTTCGAGGACGCCCTGCGCTTCGCCGCGGCAGGCAGCGGCAACGGCAGCATCCCGCACCGCATCGTCACCGCCGCGGGCCAGGGCCAGGAGGCCGGCCGCGACCAGGGCCACGAACAGCTCGCGGTCGGCCTGACCGGCGACATCGCCCAGGTCGCCTGGAACCAGGGGGTCGACCTGTGGGGCTTCGAGGACAACCGCATCCTCGCCAACTTCGAGTACGCCGCCCGCTACAACCTCGGCGGTGACGTCCCCTTCACTCCCGACCTGGACCGCACCGGCAAGTACATCAAGAAGACGGTTTCCGCGACCGCCCGCGGCAACCTGCCGCCGATCTACGAGCTGGCCTACGCCCACTACGCCGGCGTCCGCGGCCTCGACGCCCCGTACACCAAGGCCGCCGTCTTCCGCGGCGCCGGCGGCGCCCGCGTCGTCGAGGGCAGCAACGACGACCTGCCCAGCTGGGGCACCTTCGCCTACGCCGGCGCGACGGCCCCCGCGGCCACGGTGCCGACGGCCCCGGCGGGCGTCACCGCGGTCGGCGACGGCAGGTCCGTCACCGTGAGCTGGCTGCCGTCCGCAGGGGCGAGCACGTACACCGTCCGCCGTGCCACCAAGCCCGAGGGTCCGTACGAGGAGATCGCCACCGACCTCGACCAGCCGACGTACGACGACACCGACGCCCGCCCGGGACGGACGTACCACTACACCGTCATCGCCTCCAACTCCCTGGGCAGCAGCGGCAATTCACGCCCTGCATCCGCCGCCGGAGGCCTTCCCGCCCCCTGGTCCACCCAGGACCTCGGTGACGTGAAGATCCCCGGTTCGGCCGCGTTCGACGGCGAGCGCTTCGTGCTGGAGGCGAGCGGCACCGCCGACACCTGTCGCCTCGCACACCTCCCGCTGCCGGGCGACGGCACGGTCAGCGCGCGGATCGTGTGGCCGCTCAGCTCGCAGTACTCCAAGATCGGCGTCACCCTGCGCGACTCGCTCGACGCCGCCGCGGCGCACGCATCCATGCTGATCCAGGGGCTGCCGCTGCACACCTGGAGCGGGGTGTGGAGCGTGCGGCCGTCGACGGGAGCCGACATCTCCGCCACCGGCAGCACCCCCGTGCCGCCCACCCAGCAGGACGCCATCACCACCGGCGCGTCCTTCCCGATCTCCAACCTCGGTACCCTCCCGGAGTCCGCGACCCCGCTGGAGGCTCCCTATGTCGAGGGCGCGGGCGACGGCTACCGGCTGCGGGCGCCGTACTGGGTTCGGGTGACCCGCAAGGGCCGCCGGTGCACCGGTGCGATCTCCCCGGACGGCATTCGCTGGACCGAAGTCGGCTCCACCGAGGTCGAGTTGGGGCACACCGCGGATGCCGGCCTCGTCCTCACCTCCTGCCTCGGCGTCGACGAGGACTACGCCGAGACCGGCACCGGAGCCTTCGACAACGTCACGGTGACCTCGGCCTCCGGTGAGGTGTGGTCGGTCTCGCGTCCGGCCGGTATCGCCACCGGCCTCACGGCTGCCACCGGCGCCGACGCCGTCGAACTGGCCTGGACCGACCCGGACCTCTCCGCCCGCTACAAGGTGCTGCGCTCGACCGACGCCGACGGCCTGTACCGCACCATCGCCACCGGCATCGGCCCCGTCGGCTTCGGCACCCGCATCCGGTACGCCGACGCCACCGGCACGCCCGGCACGACGTACCACTACGTCGTCGCGAAGACGAACACCGGAGGCCGCGGCCCGCTCCCTCAGCCGGCGGCGGCCTCCATGCCGACCCCTGCCGGGCCCCAACTCACTTCCGCCGCAACGGCGTTCGCGAACAAGGGCGTCCCGTTCCGGCACCTCCTTCGTGCCTCGCACGAGCCCGTACGCTTCACCGCGGACGGGCTCCCCGACGGCCTGCGCATCGACAGACGCACCGGCCTGATCTGCGGAACCCCCAACGAGACCGGTGAGTTCACCGTCACCACCACCGCGGGCAACGCGGCCGGTGACGGCACCGGCACCCTCGCCCTCACGGTCGGCACACCCCCACCCCACCCCTGGACCTACGGCGATCTCGGCGACGGGATCCTCGACGACCGCGCCCACGGGACCTTCGGCGTGGTCGCGATCCGCACGCCGGGCAGCACCTCGTACGACGGCAGGGCCTTCACGGTCCGCGGCGCGGGCGTCGACCTGACCGTCAACAACCAGGGGATGACAGGGCAGTTCGTACGACGGCCCGTCACCGGCGACTGCACGGTCACCGCCCGGCTGGTCTCCCGCAGCGGAGCCACCGCCGACCGGGTGGGCCTGCTGATGGCCAAGTCGCTGTCACCGTTCGACCAGGCCGCCGGAGCGATCGTCACCGGCGGGACCTCCGCGCAGCTGATGCTGCGCAGGGCCGTGGCCGGTGCCTCCGCGTTCTCCGGCACCGCGACCGTTCAACTGCCCCTGCTGCTGCGGCTGAAGCGCACCGGGACCGCCTTCGCCGCAGCGGTTTCCACCGATGACGGTGCCACCTGGACCGCCCTCGCCTCCGGTGAGATCCCCGGCTTCGGTGACGCCCTCTTCCACGTGGGCCTGGTGGTCTGCTCGCGCAGCCCGCTGACCCTCGGCACCGCCCAGTTCGAAGAGGTGAGCATCACCACCGACTGATCCCCCCACGGATTGGAGTCGCACTCAATGAGCCGCATCTCCCCCCACCAGAGCCCCGAACAGGGCGAGTTGAGCCGCCGCGGTCTGCTGAGGACCGCGGGCGGTCTCACCGCCGCCCTCGCCCTCGGGGGCTCCGCGGCCGCGCTGGCGGGACCCACCGCCAGTGCGGCACCGGCCGCCTTCACCCACCCCGGCATGCTCCACAACGCCGGAGACATCAACCGCGCCAAGGTCAAGGTCGCCGCGAAGGCCGACCCCTGGCTGTCCGGCTGGAAAAGGCTGACCGCCAACTCCCACTCGCAGTCCTCCTGGAAGCCCAACCCGCAGGCCACCGTCATCCGCGGCGGCACGGGCCAGAACTACGGCATCCTCTACAACGACATCGCCGCCGCCTACCAGAACGCCCTGCGCTGGGTGGTCGGCGGCACGGCCGCCAACGGCGACACCGCGGTGAAGATCCTCAACGCCTGGTCGGCCAAGCTGACCACCCTCACCGGCAACGCCGACCGGTTCCTCGCGGCCGGCATCTACGGCTGGGGGTTCTGTCAGGCCGCCGAGCTCATGCGCGGCTACGCGGGCTTCGACCTCGCCGCGTTCCAGAAGATGATGGTCGACGTCTTCTACCCGCTCAACAACAGCTTCCTGACCCACCACAACGACGCCTGCATCACCAACTACTGGGCCAACTGGGACCTGTGCAACATGGCCTCGGTCATGGCCATCGGGATCCTCACCGACAACGCGGCCAAGTACGACCAGGCCGTCACCTACTTCAAGTCCGGCGCCGGCAACGGTTCCCTCGCGCACGCGGTCCCGTATCTGTACACCGACTCCGACGGCTACGCCCTCGGCCAGTGGCAGGAGTCCGGCCGCGACCAGGGCCACACCGTCATGGGCATGGGCCAGATGGGCGCCCTCTGCGAGATGGCCTGGAACCAGGGCGACGACCTCTACTCGTACGACAGCCGCCGCTTCATGAAGGCCGCCCAGTACGTCGCCAAGTACAACATCGGCCAGGCCGTGCCCTACACCACCTACACCTGGGGCACCGGACAGAACTGCGCCCGGTCCTCCCAGACGGTGATCTCCTCCGGCTCCCGCGGCCGGCTCCGCCCGGTGTGGGCCATGCTCCACTTCCACTACAACCGGCGCCTGCACCTCGACGACAAGTACATCTCGGCCATGTACTACGACCTCGTCGCGCCCGAGGGCGGAGGAGGTGACTACGGCTCCACCAGCGGCGGCTACGACCAGCTCGGCTTCGGCACCCTGATGTACGCAAAGTAGTCGCCCGATCGCGCTCTGCACCGGAATACCGGGGTGATCTGTGGTGCTCTGGTGTTACCGGTGCATGAGCGCGGTGAGGAGGCTGATGGTCGTATGACGGCAGCAGTCCAGGCGGACCCGGTGGTGAGCACACCGTACGGAGCCGTACGAGGCCGGTACGAGCACGGCATCGCGGTGTTCCGCGGCATCCCGTACGCCGCACCCCCCTTCGGCCCCCGCAGGTTCCGGCCCCCGGTACCGCCCGAGCCCTGGGACGGCGTGCGCGACGTGGGCGCGTTCGGGCCGACGCCCCCGAAGCCGCCGTACTCCGAGGCCTTCGAGAAGTACCTCTCCGACCCCGTCGTCGCCGGTGACGACTGCCTGAATCTGAACGTGTGGACGCCTCAGCCGGGCCCCGGGGCCCGGCTCCCGGTTCTGGTGTGGCTGCACGGCGGCGCCCTGACCAGGGGATCCTCCGCGGTTCCCGTGTACGACGGGCGGAACTTCGCCCGGGACGGCGTCGTCCTCGTCTCGGTCAACTACCGGCTGGGCGTCGAGGGCTACGGACTGTTCCCGGACGCTCCCGCCAACCCCGGCCTGCGCGACCAGCTCGCCGCCCTGCAGTGGGTGCACGAGTCGATCGGGGCCTTCGGCGGCGACCCCGACCGGATCACCCTCGCCGGGCAGTCCGCGGGGGCGATCAGCATCGGCGCCCTGCTGGCCGCCCCGCCGGCACAGGGGCTGGTACGGCGGGCGGTCCTGCAGAGCGGGGCGCCCGAGGCGTTCGAACGGGACAAGGTACGGCGCATGGTGCGCCGCATGGCGACCAGGCTGAAGATCCCCGCCACCGCCGCGGCCTTCGCCGACGTCGACCCCGAACTGCTCCTGCGCACCCAGGCCGACGTGGGCAAGCTCAGCAGCCCGGTGCTCGGCGGCCGCTCCTTCGGGATCGTCGTCGACGGCGACCTGGTGCAGCGCGATCCGCTGGAGGCGCTCATCGACGGCGACGCGGCGCGTGGGGTCGACCTGATGATGGGCTGGACCAGCGACGAGTACCGCCTCTGGCTCGTCCCGGGCGGCCTCGTGGAGCGCGTCGACCGGCTCGGCGCGGTCGCCCTCGCCGGCGCCATGGCCCGCTGCCACTGCAACACCGAGGTACCCCGCGGCTACCGCACCCTGTACCCCGAGGCCGGCACCGCCGAGACCGTCGGCCAGATGGTCACCGACCACCTGCTGCGCCTCCCGCTGCACCGCCTGGCCGACGCCCGCCCCGGCACCTCGTACGTCTACGAGTTCGCCTGGCCCTCCAACCTCCCCGACCTCGGCGCCTGCCACGCACTGGAGCTCGGCTTCGTCTTCGACACGGGCGACGTGCCGGAGTCGCGCAAACTCGCAGGTGAGGGCACTCCTCAGGAGCTGGCCGACGCCATGCACGCGGCGTGGGTGCGGTTCGCGGCCGAGGGGAGCCCCGGCTGGGAGCCCTGGGACGCCACGCATCCGGTGCGGATCTTCGACGCGGGCGAGCCCCGCACCGTCCACGGGCCGCGGGACGCCGAAATCGCCCTGTGGACCGCCGACGCCCTCAGGACCGCGCCGTCCACACCCGTTTCGGTGGCGGTCGACGGCTCGCCCGCACGCGGCACGGAACTGCGGTCCGTCGTACGGCGGCTGCGTCTGCCCGGCTCGGTCCGCCGGCAGTGACCACCGGTGGCGGCTACTGCCGAACTGCCGCCACCGAGTCCCGCACCACCACATGCGTCCCCAGCAGCAGATGCTCGTCCGGAGTCTCCGTGGTGCGGCCCAGGGCGGTACGGACGGCGAGACGGCCCAGTTCCTCGTACGGGACGTGCACCGTGGTCAGTGCGGGGTGCAGGTCGCGGGCGAAGGGGATGTCGTCGTAGCCGGCCAGGGAGACATCGCCCGGGACGTCCAGGCCCGCCTCGTGCAGCGCGGTCAGGGCGCCGGCCGCGACCATGTCGGTGGCGGCGACCACGGCCGTGAACTCCAGCCCGTCCTTGAGCGCTTCGCGCATCAGGCGGTGGCCCGCGTCACGGGTGAAGTCGCCGTGCATGAGCAGCGCCGGGTCGGGCTCCAGGCCGCGGGCACGATGGGCGGCGAGACAGCCGCGCTCGCGCCCCTGGGCGGTCGTGTGGTCCGGTTTCCCGCCGAGGAACAGAATCCGCCGGTGGCCCTGGGAGAGCACATGGGCGACCAGGGCGTAGGCGCCGCCTTCGTTGTCGTACTCGATGACCGTGACGGGCGCGCCGGGCCCGAGCGGCGGCCGTCCGCACAGCACCAGTCGCGACCCCGCCGACGCCAGTGAGTCGGCCATACGGCGGGTGCGCTCGCGGTACTCGGCCGTGTCGGCGGCGCCGCCGACCAGGATCACGGCGGCGGCGCGCTGGGCCCGCATCATCTCCACGAACTCCAGTTCGTGCTGCACGTCCCCCTCCGTGCTGCACACCAGGCACAGGTGGCCGAGCCGGGTCGCCTCGCGCTCCACGCCGTACGCCATGTGCGCGAACGACGGCCCGGTGATGTCCTCCAGCACGAAGGCAAGCGTGGGCGTCCCCGCCCCGGCGACCGCCTTGGCCCGCGCATCGGCGACGTAGTCCATCTCCCGCACGGCCCGCATCACCCGAGTGCGCGTAGCCGTGCTCACGGGATACATCCCACCCAGCACCCGTGACACGGTCGACGCGGACACCCCCGCCCGCGCCGCCACGTCCCGGATCGTGCTCCGGCTCGCGTCCTCGCTCTTCCTGGTCACCGGACCCCCGCCCCTGGACAACAGCGGAAACCCTACGGCAACCGGTTGCCACCGGCGAGGGAAGCCCGCCCCAAAGGGGCGCGGGGAACTGCGCGAGCAACCACAGCGAAGCCGCAGTCGCGAGACAACGGAAACCCTACGGCGACAGGGCGAACCGCTCAGCCCCGCAGGACCCCGGCGATCCCCGCGATGGCCGCGGGCCCCACCCTGCAGCACCCGCCGATCAGCCGCGCTCCGGCGCCCCGCCACCCCGTCACCTGCGCGGAGGTGAAGGTGGAACGCCCGGCCCAGGCACGCGCCTGCGCATCCCAGGCCTCCCCACTGTTGGGGTAGACAACGACAGGCTTCCCAGTGACCCGGACGGCAGTGCGAACCGCCCCCTCCACGTCCTCCGGCGCACAGCAGTTCACGCCGACAGCAATCACCTCGTCCACCTCGGCCGCAAGACCGAACGCCTCCTCCAGCGGCTGCCCGGCCCGAGTCCGACCACCGTCGACCGAGTAGGAGAGCCAGGCGGGGACGCCAAGTCCCCGCACCGCCCGCAGCAGCGCCGCCGCCTCGTCGGCATCCGGCACCGTCTCCAGCGCCAGCACGTCGGGACGGGCGGCGGCCAGCACCTCCAGCCGGGGCCGGTGGAAGCGCTCCAGCTCGTCGACGCTCAGCCCGTACCGCCCCCGGTACTCGGAGCCGTCCGCGAGCATCGCCCCGTACGGGCCGACGGAGGCGGCCACCCACAGCGGCCGCGTGACCCCCTTCGCCTGCGCCTGCCGCGCCGCCTCGCGCGCCAGCTCCACGCTCAGGGAGAGCAGTTCGGCGGCCTTCTCCCGCCCGATCCCGCGCCCCGCGAACCCCTCGAACGTGGCCTGGTAGCTCGACGTGATCGCCACGTCCGCGCCCGCCTCGTAGTACGCGAGGTGTGCTTCGGTGATCGCCTCGGGCCGCTCGGCGAGCAGCCGTGCCGACCACAGTTCGTCGCTCAGGTCGTGCCCGGCGGACTCGAGCTGGTTGGACATGCCGCCGTCGAGCACGACGGCTCCGGTGGCGAGGGCCTCGGCGAGGGAGGAAGGGGTGTCGCTGGTCATGTGAAGACGCTAGCCGAAGGGGCCGGTGACGACCGTTCATGTCCATTAAGTGAACAGGTTGCCCAGCATGTGGGATGCCGGGTTACGATCACGCACCCCGTTCCCCTCTGCACGGAAAGCACCATGACTGCCCCCAGCCCCACCGAGGCCACCGCATCAGAGCCGGCCGCCGCTCCCACTCCCCGCCGCACCTTCGGCCTCGCCGCGGCCACCGCGCTGGTCATGGGCAACATCATCGGAGGCGGCATCTTCGCCCTGCCGGCCGCCGTCGCCCCGTACGGCACGGTGAGTCTGCTCGCGTTCCTCGTGCTGTCGGTCGCCTCGGTGCTGCTCGCCCTGCTCTTCGGCAGCCTGGCCCGGCGCAGCCCGGTCACCGGCGGTCTGTACGTGTACCCGCGCGACGCGTTCGGCCCGTTCGCCGGGTTCCTGTCGGCCTGGTCGTACTGGACGATGTGCTGGGTCAGCATCGCCGCGCTGGCAGTCGCGGTCGTCGGCTACGTCGACGTCCTGATCCCCCTGCACGGCAACCACGCCCTCGAAGCGGTCGTCGCCCTTGCCGCGCTCTGGCTGCCCGCCGCCGCGAACTTCGCCGGGACCCGCTGGGTCGGTGCGGTCCAAGTGGTGTCGACGATCCTGAAGTTCGTGCCGCTGCTGCTCGTCTCCACGATCGGGCTCTTCTTCGTCGACGCGGACAACTTCGGCCCGTTCAACGCCTCCGGCGACAGCGTGCCCGGAGCGCTCGCCGCCGCGGCCGCCCTGCTCCTCTACAGCTTCCTCGGCGTCGAGTCGGCCGCGGTCAGCGCGGGCGAGGTCGACAACCCGGAGCGCAACGTGGGCCGCGCGAGCGTCCTCGGCACCCTGGGCTCCGCCCTCGTCTACCTTCTCGGCACGGTCGCCGTCTTCGGTCTCGTCCCGCACGACAAACTGGTGGACTCCGGCGCCCCCTTCGCCGACGCCGTGAACGCGATCACCGGTGGCTCCTGGGGCGGCACGGCCATCGCGCTGGTCGCCGTCGCCTCGATCACCGGCTGCCTCAACGGCTGGATCCTGCTGGCCGCGCAGATGCCGTACGCCGCCGCCCGCGACGGACTCTTCCCGGCACCGTTCGCGAAGGTCGGCAAGGGCGGGGTGCCCGGCTTCGGGGTCTGGGCCGTCGCCGTCCTCGGCACGCTCCTGATCGCCCTGAACTACACGGCGGGCCCCGACACCACCTTCCGCGTCCTCGTCCTGATCACGACCTTCACCGGCTGCGTGCCGTACCTCCTCTCGGCCGCCGCGCAGCTGTACTGGCTGGCCCAGGGCACCCGCGAGCTCCCCCACTCTCGAATTCGCTCGAGCGGGAGGGGCCCCCATCGGCCGGTCGGTCTCGTCCGTGATCTGGTCGTCGCCGCCCTGTCCTTCGCGTTCTCCTTCTGGCTGATCGCGGGCGCCGGTTACGCCGCCGTCTACCAGGGCGTGCTGTTCCTGTTCGCGGGGATCCCGGTGTACGTGTGGCTACAGGGCCGGAAGCGCGAGCCGGCGGGGGAGACGGCCACGCCGTCCGCGTGAAGCGGTGAGGCGCCGGTCAACCGTGCGCCGCATGCCGTCCACCCCTCCGCCCGTCACTGCGCCCGCGCCTGACCGCCGGCACCACGAGCCCGACGAGCAGCCCCGCCGCCAGCACGTACGGCCACCAACCGAGTCCGCTGTTCGCGGTGCCGACCGCCGCCGCGCCGGACGATGCCGTGTCCGGGTGGGCGGCGGTCGGGGAGTGGCTCCCGGTGGTCGCGGTCAGGGTGACGTCGTTGCCGTCGCCGCCGTGGTAACTGATCCGGTACGTGGTGTCGGCGAGCTTCAGCCGGGTGCCTTCCTTGAGCCCCTTGAAGGCGCCGGTGGTCCTCGACCTCCCGGAGTGCTCGATGACGGTGATCGCAGGGGCCGGTTTCGCCCCGGCGGCCGACAGGTCGAGGTCTCCGGCCAGCCGGACCGACGATCCCGTCACCTTCAGCGGCGCGGCGCCCAGGACGAGTTCGCCCTTCGCGCTCTGTGTGTAGCTCCCGGAGACCGTGACCCCGCCCGCCACGACACCGTCGTTGGTCACGGCCCCCTTCACGGTGCCCTTGCCGGTCAGCGTGGTGGCCACGCGCAGTCCGGACGGCCCGGGGTCGAGCCGCGAGCCCGTCGAGTCGAGTCTGATCGCCTTGCTGTGGACGAGGGTCGCGCCGGAGCGCAGCGCCAGGGTGCCCTTCTCGACCGTCGTCGTGCCGGTGTACGTCACCCGGCTTCCCGTCAGGGTGGCCGTGGCGGTCCCGGTCTGCGTCAGAGATCCGCTGCCGCTGATCCGGGACAGGGCCAGGGCCTTGCCCGTGTTGTTCAGCACCAGCGAGCCGTTGTCGACCACCTTGTAGAGGTCACCCTCGGTGTAGAGCCCGCCGTCCCCGCCAGACTTACCGCTGCCCAGTCGCAGTACCGCGCCCTTCTCGACCGTCGTCGAGCCGTTGTAGTACTGGACGGCGGCGAAGGTCACGTCGTTGCCCTTCGTCCCCTTGATGACGATGTCCCCGGCGCCGGGCGCGGCCAGCGTGTCGTGGAACCTGCCGCCGCCGATGGGAGCGCCCAGCGTCACCGGACCGTCGTAGTCGAAGGTCAGCAGCGAACGGGAGCGCGCCGCAAGCAAGTTGATGTAAACGGTCTCTGCCGTGCCCGGCATGAAGATCTTGTCGGTCGTGCCGTCACCCCACTGGACGTTCGCGCCCTTGATGTTGGTGCCGCGCTTGTTGACGTTCTTGTGCGCGGGCGTCCAGTTCAGGGACGGGTCGCTGAGTGAGGGGTCGGTGTCGCCGCCCTGGTTCGACCAGCTGTACTGGCCGGTCAGGATCACCTTGCTGCCGGGCCGGGACTGGACGTTGATGTCACTGCCGTACTCGCGCTGGTAGAAGTCCATGCCCATGGTGACGGTCTGACCGAGCGGCGTGTCCACGGTCCAGGTGCCCTGGTTGAGGACCTTGCGCACGTTCGGCAGCGAGGTGGCGAACTCCGGCGCGCCGGCACTGAGCTGCGTACCGTTGTCGATCACCCCCGAGAAGGAGTGGGTGCCCGACAGCGCCCAGCTGCCCCACAGGAAGCGCGGCTGCGTGATCAGGCCCGAGCCACTGATCGTGCCCAGGTTGTAGGCGCTCGTCAGCGACAGCCGCAGCGTGCCGTCGACCCGGATGTTGTCCTGATTGAGCCGGAACGCCGGGGTGTTGTACGGGAAGTGCCCGATCAGCCCGGAATTCCCGCCGTCGCCGTACTGCAGGGTCGCGCCCCGCTCGACAGTGATCGCGGGCGGGTCGGCGTCGGCCGTGGTGACGTACGGGTGGTTGCCGCCCTGCGTCCTCACCACCTGCCGCTGACGGGACGTGGGGAGCGTGAAGTCGCTGTCCTTGGTGAGGACCAGCGTGCCGCCGCCGCGGACCGTGAGCGTGCCCTCGCCGCGGAACACCCCGTCGTACGTCGTCGTCCCGGACGGCACCGTGACCACGGCGTCGCCGGTGAGCGTCACGTCCCGGTCGGCGAGCACCTCGGCGGTGACGTCACGGGTATCGGCGGCCGCTGCGGGGGGAGCGGTGGAGAGCAGGGCGGCGACGGCCGCGAGGGCTCCGGCGACGGCTGCTGTCTGGTGGATATGGCTGCGCACATCAGAGGAGACGGGCCGGGAGGGTCGCGGATAACAGAAAAACTGCGGTGCGGCGGAAATCGCGAAAGCGCTCTCTGTCAGTCGCGTCAGACCCGTTGACCTCCTGGTCCCACACCCTTACCTTTTCGGCGTTCGTAATGACAGATGGTGTTCGCTACCTCGAACGTCCCCCGAGAGGCAGCCGCATGAGCCGCAACCACGACCTGCCCCAAGTCCCCAGCCGTCGCGTGATGCTGAAGGGAGCCGCCCTGGCCGCGGGCGCCCTGGCGGCCACCCCCACCGTGGCCACCGCCGCGCCGACAGCGAAGGCGGCCCCGTTCGTGAACCCGCTCGTCCGCCGGCGCGCCGACCCCTACATCCACCGCCACGCCGACGGCCACTACTACTTCACGGCCACCGTCCCCGAGTACGACCGCATCATCCTGCGCCGCTCCCGCACCCTGAACGGCCTTGCGACCGCCGCCGAGTCCGTCATCTGGACCAAGCACGCCACGGGTGCCATGGGCGCGCACATCTGGGCCCCGGAGATCCACCGCATCGGCGGCAAGTGGTACATCTACTTCGCCTCCGCGCCCGCCGAGAGCGTCTGGGACATCCGCATCTGGGTCCTGGAGAACGCGGGCCCCGATCCCTTCAAGGGGACCTGGGTGGAGAAGGGCCAGGTGAAGACCGCCTGGGAGACCTTCTCCCTGGACGCCACCACCTTCAGCCACCGCGGCACGCGCTATCTCGTCTGGGCCCAGCACGAGCCCGGCATGGACAACAACACCGCGCTCTGGCTGTCGGAGATGGCGAACCCGTGGACCCTGACGGGCCCCCAAGTGCGGCTCTCCACACCGGAGTACGACTGGGAGACGGTCGGCTACAAGGTCAACGAGGGCCCCGCGGTCCTCGCCCGCAACGGCCGCCTCTTCCTCTCCTACTCGGCCAGTGCCACCGACTACCACTACTGCATGGGCCTGCTGACCGTCGACGCGAACGCCGACCTGATGGACCCCGCCAACTGGTCCAAGTCGCCGACCCCGGTCTTCACCAGCAACGACACCACCAAGCAGTACGGCCCCGGCCACAACTGCTTCACGGTCGCCGAGGACGGCCGCAGCGACGTCCTCGTCTACCACGCCCGCCAGTACAAGGAGATCACCGGTGACCCCCTGAACGACCCCAACCGCCACACCCGGATCCAGAAGCTGGGCTGGAACCCGGACGGCACCCCCCACTTCGGCATACCTGTGGCCGACACGGTCGCCGGCTCCGCGAAGGAGAGTAGGTGAGATGAGACGTGCGTACGCGATCCTGCTCGCCCTCTGCCTGTCCCTGTTCGGTGCACTCGCGACCGTCGGCCCGGCTCAGGCCGCCGCCCGGACCGTCCCCAACGGCGTCCAGTTCACGGACACTTCGGGCAAAGGCGTGCCCGCGAAGCGGGCCGGGGCAGGCTGGGCGCGGAGTACCCGGGGGGACTGCTCAGGCTCCATCACGGAGGGCTGGGAGAAACGGACCGGCGGGCATTTCCTTCCAGAACATGGTCACGAAGACCGCGAACATGTGCGACGGGGAGCCGATACCGATCAATAGGGATCTTCGCCCGGGAGAGGCCTTGTCGACGCGTGTAGCGTCCTTGCCGTGCAGCTCAGGTACGCCTTCCGTCTCTACCCCACCCGCGGTCAACAGGCCGCGCTGGGGCGGGCGTTCGGCTGTGCCCGTGTCGTTTACAACGACGCTGTCCGCGCCCGGCGTGAGGCCGACGCACAGGATCTTCCGTGTCCGAAGCTGGGTCTGCTGTCCCGCCTGCTGATCACCGAGGCGAAGCGGCGGCCCGAGCGAGCCTGGCTGGGTGAGGTCTCCGCGGTTGTGTTGCAGCAGGCGCTGCGCGACTGCGAGCGCGCCTACACCAGCTTCTTTGCCTCCCTAAAAGGGGAGCGCATGGGGGCGCGGGTGGGTGAGCCGCGCATGAAGTCCCGCAAGGACGCACGGCAGTCCATCCGCTTCACCGCCAACGCTCGCTGGTCGATTACCGCGTGCGGGAAGCTGAACCTGCCCAAGATCGGGGCGGTGAAGGTGAAATGGTCCCGCGCTCTGCCCGCCGTGCCCTCCAGCGTCACCGTCATCAAGGACGCGGCCGGCAGGTATTTCACCTCCTTCGTCATCGACACCGATCCGGCCGTCGACGCCACCCGGATGACCGACACAGACCAGACGGTCGGCATCGATCTGGGCCTGACGCACTTCGCCGTCCTGTCCGACGGCACGAAGATCGACTCCTCTCGCTTCCTCCGGCGCGCGGAGAAGAAACTGAAGAAGGCCCAGCGGGAGCTGGCCCGCAAGCAGAAGGGATCAAAGAACCGGGCCAAGGCCCGCCTCAAGGTCGCCCGCGCCCACGCCAAGGTCGCTGACGCGCGCCGTGACTTCCACCATCAGCTCTCCACGAAGCTGATCTCCGAGAACCAAGGGATCGCGGTGGAGGACCTGGCGGTGAAAGGACTCGCGCGCACGAAGCCGGCCAAGTCCGTGCACGACGCCGGATGGGCACAGTTCCTCAGCATGCTGGAGTACAAAGCCCAGCGCTACGGCCGCACCCTGGTCAAGATCGGCCGGTTCGAGCCGACCTCCCAGACCTGCTCCACCTGCGGCGCCGTGGACGGACCCAAACCCCTCAACGTCCGGGACTGGACCTGTACCGCCTGCGGCACCGTCCACGACCGGGACCACAACGCCGCGATCAACGTGAAGACGGCCGCCGGACTGGCGGTATCGGCCTGCGGAGCGCCGGTAAGACCGGGAGCGATCCCGGCACAGCGCGAAGAAACAGGAAGCCACGGACTCCCGACCGGAAACCGTACCGCCTAGCCGCACAGCAACCGGTAGAGAAGGCCAGAATCCCCGGGCTTCGGGCCGGGGAGCAAGTCAAGACGTCAACACCGAGTCCCGCGCGAGCGGCGAGTGCCTGGACGTGTCCGGCGCGTCCACCGCCAACTCCGCCGCGATCACCACGTACACCTGCAACGGAGGAACCAACCAGCAGTGGACGCGCGGGATCTGACGTCAGGCCAGCAGATCGATCGCGTCGATCGACGTGCCCGCGCTGAGGAAGGACGTCGTCCCCGAGCCGCTCACCACGTTGATCTTCAGCACGTTGTACTGGCTGGTGTCCGTGAGCCAGGCACTCGCCGGAACGCTGTAGGTGAACGTGCAGTTGTTGCCCCGGTACGAGCCCACGGTCAGCGACCGGGTGCTCGGCTGGCCGGGCGGCGAGGGGATCGACGACGTCCAGTCGTTGACGCTGACCTGCGGCCGTCCGTTGGCGTACGCCGTCGTCACGCCGATGCGCAGGGTGTGCGCGGCGGCGGCCCGCGCGGCCGTCAGCTTGAAGTAGACGATGATGCCGCTGTTGACGTCCTTCCAGAGGTAGCAGGGGAAGGCCGAGGTCTCCGTCCCGCTGCCGACGACGACGTTGCCGGTCCAGGACGCGGCCCGGCTGTCGGACGGATGCGCGTACGTCATCAGGTCCGCGTTCTTGAACCCGCTCGGCGAGCCGTTCCAGTCCCCGATGCGCCAGATCGCGCTCGCGTTGCTCGGGTCGTTCGACGACGGGATCGCGATGGTGTTGAGGGTGGTCGTACCGCCGGCGGCGACCGTCACCGAACTGGTGTAGACGGCCAGTTCCCCTTTGAAGACGGTCAGGGTGTACGTCCCCGGGAGCACCCCCGGGACGGCGAAGTAGCCGTCCGAGGAGCGGGCCGAACCCCAGTACTGCGCGGCCGCGTTGGCGAGCCCGACCGTGTACGGGAACGCCGTGTTCCGGCCGGTGATCCCGACCCCGGCGACCTTGCCGCGGCCGCTCGCCGCGACGTATCCGGAGATGCCGAGCGAGTCCGCCCAGGAGGTGGAGAGGTTCGCGTGATACAGCGCGGAGGAGGGCGCGCCGCCGTCCGTGAAGGCGATGACGTACGGGCCCTGCAGGCCGAAGCGCTGGGCCTCCGTCTGGTTCTCGCCGTAGTAGAGGATCTCGTACAGGCCGCCGCCGTCGGCGCTCTGGTGGCGCAGCAGGGAGCGGTAGAAGGGGCCGCCGGAGGCCTTTTCGTGGTTGGAGCGGACCACGTACAGGCCGACACTCCCCGTCGACCAGCCGATGTAGTCGTAGTCGATGACGCGGAGTTTCGAGTAGTGCTTGGAGCGGGTCTGGCCGTCGGACTTCTCGAAGACGTCCGAGGCCTCGACGGTGGTGGGCGCGTAGGCGTACGAGTCGGGCTCGTCGTTGAGGAACATGCCCGCCTTGACGCGCACGATGTAGCGGGTGGCGCTGACCGAGTCGTCCGCCTTGTTGGTCCACAGGTAGACGTTGTTCTCGCCGCTGCGGGCCGCGTAGTAGTGCTTGAGGGTGCCGTGGGCGACGGAGATCAGGATCGTCGAACCGGACTGCTTGATCGTCACTGCGGAGGTGCCGAGGCCGGACTCGATGTGCGAGTTCTTGCCGCCGTAGCCCTGGTACTCGGTGCCCTTGTAGACCAGCGAGGTCAGGTCGCCGTTGGTCTTGCTGACCTTGAAGACCAGGTTTGCGCCGGTGTCGACGACGTAGTTCGAGCCGTCGTCGGAGTAGCCGAAGCCCGCGGCCGACGCGGGGGCGGCGAGCGGCCCGGCGAGGGCGGCCGTCCCGGCGGCAGCGGCGGAACCGAGGACGAAGGTGCGGCGGCCGACCGGTCTGTTCGCGGTCTCGGACATGGGGGGTGCCTCCTCCGGAAGCCGTGTGAGGGTGGTGCGAGTGGTTGTGAGGGTGACAGTTGAATCGATTTCGCGAAAGTGCTTTCGCACGTAGGAGGTTGGCAATCTCGTGAAATCGGTTCAAGGTCTAGAAAGCGCTTGCAGTGAGCGGTACGGTCCCTGCCGCCAGGCCCCGTCGTTCGGTCGTTTCCTCGGAGGGACACGCGAATGAGACGTTTCAACCTCGCCCTGCTGGCGGCGCTGACACTGAGCGCCGGCCTGACGGCCGCACCGGCCCAGGCCCATGAGGGGCACCGCCCCCTCGGCATCGAGAACTGCACCGCCGGCGCCTGCCACTTCGACGTACCGCCCGGCACGTACGACGTGCAGGTCCTCCTCGGCGGCGAGGCCGCGTCCGGCACG
>NZ_JBFBBE010000131.1:0-23896 GCF_040682555.1 Streptomyces sp. NPDC051172 | reverse complement strand
CGCGGCCTGCTGACCCGCACCGCCCCCAACACCTACAAACTGATCCTTCCGGACACCTTGACGCTCGCGGGCAATCCTTAACTTCGCGGCATTGGATGATCACGCGGCGGAGCTTGGCGAGCATGTCGGCGAAGGACGGGTCGGTCTTGGTGGTGTACCAGGGGGCCCGTGCGCGGTGGTCGGCGGCGTCGCTGGGATGGTGGCCGTGCAACGCGTACCAGACGACGGTGATCGAGTAGCAGTACAGGCCGAACGGGACGGTGCGGCGGACCGCGTTCTCGGAGCGGTTGCGGGCCTGTCCGACGCCGAGCAGGGTGCGGGCCTCGGCGAAGGTGGTCTCGATGGACCATCGCCAGGCGTATCGGGTGACCAGCGCCGCGGCCGGGGTGTCGAGGTCGGTGGTGACCAGGGCCAGGCCGTAGCCGGTGGTGGTGTCCTGGTCGCGGATCAGGATGACGCGGACGGTCTGGGTGTGGAAGGAGCCGTACCAAAGGCAGCGGACCTCGGCGATCCGGACCTGGTCGGTGCGGCCGTACCGGGCGACGCGCGTGGTCGTGAACGTGGCGGTCGTCGCGAGTTCGGCGGGCGTGCCCAGCCTGTCGCCCTTGAGGCGGGGCCGGCCGCGCTTGTTGGTCGGCGGCGGCGCGAGGTCGAACAGCACGGCGCCGGCCGGGAGCCGGGTGGTGAGGGTGATCGCCTCGGGCAGGTGGCGCAGGGCCCTGCACGTGGTAGGCGGCGTCCGCCACCACGTGCAGGGGCCGGTTCAGGCACACGGCCAGCAGTTTCACCATCGAGGCGGCGAGTTCTACCTTCGACGGTCCGGTCTTCGGCCGCCACAGCCGGGCCATCACCGGCAGGCACACCGGGCGGGTGAGGAACGGCAGTTCCACGACGATCCCGGCCACCACGAAGCACGTTCCGCGCCCGACCGGCTTCGGGCCTTTGGCGGCGCCGTCGTGCTGCCACGCGGCACCGAACACTTTCTTCCCGCTCCGCTTGAACAAGGTGTCGTCGACCGCGACCGTGATCGCCGCGCCTTGCGGCAGCAAGGTTCTGACGATCAGGTGGGCCAGCACGATGCCCAGGATGTCGACGTTCCAGCGCGTCCGGGAGAAGAAGGCGTGGGCCCGGTCGCGGCCAGGCTTGGGCCAGGCCCGCCCCGCTCAGCATCCCGGTCACCGTGCCGGCCCCGGTCTGGGCGACCAGCCCGGTCACCATCGCGGTGAACGTCGCGAACCCCGGCACGGTGAACACGCGCAGCTTCCCCAGCACCGCCAGCAACGACGCGGGCACCACCACACTCGCGGGCATCGGCTTCCCCTCCCCGGGCGCAATCGCCACAACACGATGCTGCCGACGCTCCGGTCCGCCGCGGGCGCGAACAGCCGACCCGTCACCCACCCGGGTGGGAACCGCCTTCGCCTCCCGCGTGCCGACCGCTACCGGCGCGGCCCGAACAGACCACGCCGCCTTGACGGCTGCTCGGGGAAGGCGACCTCGAAGTGGAAACCGTCGTCGCCGACGGCGCGCCGCAACGTCCGCAACACCGCTTCGGGATCGTCGTAGGGGCCGTTGACGAAGAAGGGCTTGCCGTCCCGGCCGAAGCCGATCGGGCTGGTGCCCACAGGTTCGCCGAGCAGCACGGCGGCCTCCGCGAACTCCTCAGCGAGCTCCCCCTCGGGTTCGAACCCGAAGCCGCGCGCGTAGGCGGCGGCCCCGAACACCAGAGCGCGGGCGAGGTCGGCCGGAACCTGCACATGCCCCTCGAAGGCGCTGAAGTAGTGCCCCCGGTGCCCGGCCAGCCGACT
The DNA here is from genome assembly GCF_040682555.1 of Streptomyces sp. NPDC051172. NCBI lineage: Bacteria > Bacillati > Actinomycetota > Actinomycetes > Kitasatosporales > Streptomycetaceae > Streptomyces > Streptomyces sp. NPDC051172. The sequence goes on along the minus strand of NZ_JBFBBE010000131.1, from coordinate 22,088 downwards.
CTCACTCATCGGCTCCGGGGCGAGCGCGTTCTTCACCCCCAGACACCACACGTCCAGCAGGAACCCCGCTACCTGCGCCTTCGTGGAGCGCGTGCCATCCGCGGCAATGAGCACCGCAACCAGACCACGCACCTCCTCCGCATCGGAAGCCCCAGGATCAAGGCCCGCCCACTGCGGCGCACCCTCAAGATCCACACTGCGGCTCCAGCCGGCGTTCACCCAGCACCGCGGCCCGCCACGACCCGGCCCCGAGGCCGCGACCGCGCCATTCAGCACCCCGACAACGTCTCCGGCGCTCATCCCCACAGCCCTGGCGATCGCCTTCACCGACCGACCCTGCTGATCAAGCAGCCGCACCCGCGCAACAAGCAACTCATCCACAGCCGCACCCTACGGCCAACGCCAAGCACCCAGGCACCGAACGCCAGCAGTCACACCCACCCGAGCGACCCTGCGAAAACTGCGAAAGTCGAGTTCGCTTCTTCCGCTCGTTCAACTTCGACTACCTCCGCAAGGCCAGCGACACCTTCAAGCCGGACCCCTGGGACGTCCTGGACAGCGACGACCTCAAATACCCCTTCGTCAAGGTGTCCCTCGAGGAAGGGGTCACCACCGTCGTCGGCGCCAACGAATCCGGCAAGAGCCAACTCCTGGCCGCCATCCAGCGTGCACTGACCGGACGGCACATCGAACGCGGCGACTTCTGCCGTTACTCGCAGTTCTTCGCGGTGAACAAGGCCATGGCTTACCCCGACTTCGGCCTGCGGTTCGACCGCCTGCAGCCCAGCGACCGCGAGGCGGTGCTCCAGGCATGCGGGAAAGAGGAAGGCGACGACTTCGACACGTTCCTGATGTTCCGCATCGGCGCCCATCAGCCCGTCGTCTACCTGCCCGAAGGCAGCGGCTGGAGCCTATACCCCGTCGAGGACAGCGGACCGTTGGAGGACATCCTGCCGCGATCGTTCGAGATCGACGCGCACACGGCGCTGCCCCAGAGTGTGCCCGTTGAGCACCTGGCCGGTCGGCAGAGCACCCTACGGACCAGGTCCCGCTCCGCCCGACGTGCTTTCGTTCGGACAATTTTCGACAACGCCGACCTCTTCACCTCTCCCGAGCAACTCGCCACGGTTGCCCCGAACCTGACGACGGCGTTCTCCACCGCGAACCAGCCCGACGAAGGCCACGACAAGCAACTCGCCCTGGCCGAACAGCTCCTGCTGAAGGTCGCGAAGATCGACCGCACGGCGTTCCAGGAGCTCCTCATGGCCGTCGAGGAGGGCAAGGAAGGCTTCGCCAATGGGATCGTCGAACGCATGAACCGGCAGCTGGCCCAGTCGCTGAACTTCCCCAAGTGGTGGACCCAGGACAACCAGTTCCAGCTTCAGATGACCCTGCGCGACCAGGACCTTGTCTTCACCATCAAGGACCGGACCGGCACCGAGTACTCAGCCAATGAACGCAGCCACGGGCTGAAGTACTTCCTCAGCTACTTCATCCAGTACCTGGCCCACGAGCCTCCCGCGTCCGGACAGCGCGAGGTGCTGCTGATGGACGAACCCGACGCCTACCTTTCCGGCAGCGGCCAGCAAGACCTGCTGCGCATCTTCGAAGACTTCGCCTACCCGGCCGACCCCGACCGCCTGGCCTGCCAGGTCGTTTACGTGACGCACTCGCCCTTCCTCATCGACAAAAACCACGGCGAACGCATCCGGGTCCTCGAAAAGGGGGAGGGCGACGAAGGCACCCGCGTCGTACGCAACGCCTCCCGTAACCACTACGAGCCGCTGAGATCGGCCTTCGGCAGCTTCGTCGGCGAGACGACCTTCATCAGCAACTGCAACCTCATGTGCGAGGGGATGTCCGACCAGATCCTGCTGGCCGGCATGTCCACACGCCTGCGCCGCCTGAAGACTTCCTCACTGGAGCACCTCGACCTCAACACGCTTACCCTCGTCCCGGCAGGCTCCGCACCCCACGTCCCCTACCTGGTGTATCTCGCCCGTGGACGCGACGTCGACCGACCGGCCGTCATCGTCCTCCTCGACGGTGACCGCTCCGGTGACGACGCCCGCAAGAAGCTGCGCCGCGGCCCCCACGGGAAACCGCTGATCGACGACGCCCTCGTGCTGCAGCTCAACCAGCTGCCCGCCCAGCTCACCAGCCCCCGCCCGCAGGGCGTGGTGGCCATCGAGGACCTCATCCCGCTTCAGATCGGCGTCGCCGCGGTCAAGCGGTACGCCACCGCCTTCCTTCCCCCAGACGACGCCGAGAAGATCAGCGACCTGCAGGTCGACGACGTGACCTTCGACGGCGACGAGGGAACCCACGACGCGCTGGAAAACGCTGCTGCGCGCAAGTTGGACGGCTTCCATCTGGACAAGGTGGGCCTGGCCCGCAACATCCTCGACGTCCTCACCCACGAGGAGGACGCGCTCGCCGACGCCACCGCCGTCCTCGACAACAACTTCCGTGTCCTGTTCCGCGAATTGGGCAGCCGACAGCGCAAGGCCCTGCGCGAGATCACCACCGAACGCACCACATCCAAGATCAAGCGGCTCAGGAATTCCTCCCTGCTGGACCACCCCGCCAGCGCCACCCGCGAGCAGGCCACCCTCCTGATCGAGGACATCGATGCAAGTCTCGACAACTCCGTGGACGCCGACGACCTTCGAAGCCAGCTCCTCACGGTGCGCCGCACTTTCGCGCTCGACGAGGAGCCACGCGACCCGATCGACGGCTTCGCCGCATTCCAGGAGGCCCTGCAGAAGCTGGCGTACCGACCCGTCAACGCGGCGCAAGAGCCGTGAGCGACGGTGGCGTTGGGGCACGCAGCGCCGCACGCAGCCCCCGCCGGATAGCCGTCCGGAAGACCTCTCCCGTCGTGGTGGCACCGGCGGCCAGGCGCTTGTACTCCGCCTCTGGCGGCCCGTCGCGCGACTGCAGGACGGCGGCGGAGTAGTCGGCCCGCCATTTATGGAGTCGGCGGATGGACTCCTTCGAGGAGGACCAGCATCCCGCACGCACCTGTTCCACGAGAGTCGCCGGCAGGGACAAGGAGAGGCTTTCGGGGTAGGTGCTGACGAGGGCGGCGGGCAGGAGCCCCATGGGTATCTCCTCCCACTCCGCGCCGTTCCAAGACCGGTCCCAGCGCCGGGCGTGCAGTTCCTGGCGTAAGCCGAAGGCAATCAGAAGGTCCCTCTTGTCCAGGAGGCTGCCCCGGCTGCGTAAGACGTCCAGTGCTTGGCGCTGTTCGGCCCGCAGGGTGTCCCGCTGCGCGAGCGTCAGCCCCTTCAGCTGCGCCCGATGGTGCGCCTTTACCTGGTGCGTCCAAGCCTGGTGCCGTTCCAGGCCGCTCGTCAGGGCCAGGCGGGTGCCCAGCGGCACTCGGACGGTCACCTTCGTCTCGCCACTGTCCTCGTCCTCTCCGACGTCGTCGTACTCCACGGCTGTTCTTCCCCTGCTACGTGAACTGTGACCAGAGCCCGCGCCCTGGGCTTCTTGACTGCCCGGGCGGTGGTGAGAGGTGTCAGATGGTGCGGCTGCGGCCGATGGCCAGGGACTCCAGCAGTTCCTCGGTGATGCGCTCCTGCTTGTTCCAGATCGCTTTCTGGGCGCCCTGGCTGACGAGCTGGGACAGGGCCCGCAGGTAGCCCTTGGTGCGGCGGTGCAGGTACTCGTGCAGGTTGGTCAGGTCGTCCGGCTGATGGTGGTGCAGGCACAGGTTCTTGTCGAACTTGCGGACGATCTTCGTGAACAGCTTGTGGCCGTCCGTGTCGTAGCCGATCCGGCTGGTGCGCAGGGTGGCGTAGTCGCCCCAGATCTCCTCGTTGTCGGCCAGGGCGGTCTCCCGGTCCCGGGTCAGGGGATCGACGATGGAACGGGCGGCCCGTCCGGCGAAGAGGAAGGTGGCGCCGGTGCTTTCGCTGATCTCTTCCAGGTAGGCGAACGACTCCTCGGCGTCCGCGCCGGCCCGCAGCTGCTCGATGCCGTCGATGAGGACCAGCAGGGTGGAGCTGTTGCGCATCACGTGGCAGATGGAGCGGGTGGGGTCGGTGCCGCCGTCGTGTTTGAGGCCGAGGAAGGAGGCGAAGGCGGCCGGCCAGTTGCGCCGCCCGCCGCGGGCCAGGGGAGGCACCCGCAGCGCGATCACCGGGATGCGGTTCTCGTCCGGCTCGTACAGGCGGGCGATCTTGTTCTCGTAGTGGCGGCCGATGTACTGCAGAATCTCGGTCTTGCCGGTGCCGCGGGGCCCTTCGATGATGACGCCGGTCTTGCCGTGGATGCGTTCCCGGTTGGCCAGCAGGTGCTCGTGGACGACGACCAGGGCCCGGCCGACGGCGGGGGTGACCACGGTCGGCATCAGGGCGTGATAGCGCAGCCGCAGGTCGTTGTCGGCGACTTCCGCGCCGGGCGGCGGGCTGTCGGCCAGGTCGGGCCGGGCGCGGTCCAGGGCGGCGAAGGTGCGCCAGTTGCTCAGGGTGTTCAGCCATACCGGCCGGGGCGCGGCGAACACCGGCGTGGGGGTGGGGGAGTCGATGAGCAGACGGATGTCGTCGTCTTCGATCTCCTCGATGTCCGGCGGCTGCATCATGGCGTGTCCTCCTGCGGGGGGTTGGTTTCGGCGGGCAGGTCCAGCAGGAGACGCGCGGCGCTGTCGAGGCTGTCGTCCAGGTCACCCAGATCCGCCAGGAGCGAGGGCTCGTCGGCGTCTGCGCCGCCCGGGGCGTGCGACCCGTGGGTGGGCCCGGCGGCGATCTCTTCTTCCGCGGGGGAGGGGGCGGGGGCGTACATGCTCGGCTCGTCGAGATCCAGCACCGTCAACGGCCCCAGCGCATCCAGGTCGAGCGGATCCGCGCCGGCGAACGGATCGAAGGTCGCACCCTCGTCGCCGGAGGCCGGCGCGGGCCAGTGGGCCGATCCCGGCACGGGTCCGTAGCCGTCGGGCAGGCTCACCACGCCGGGCTCGTCCGGGCCGCGTCCTGCCCGTTCCAGCAGGTCGGCCAGGACCTGGGCGATGGCCTCGTCGTCCGTGTGGCGGCCGCCGCGTGCCACGTGCTCGGCGGCGGCTGTGTCCCACAGGTGCTGGGTCCACGGGGCGCCGATCAGGTGCTGGTACTTGAAGACGGCAGTGATCCATTCGCCGGAACGGTGGTCACGCAGCCACACCTGCTCGGGGGTGTAGGGGTTGTAGCGCAGCTCCCACCCGTTCTTCTTCTTTCCCTTCAGCCCCGACGGCTGGTTGCGGACCTCCTCGAGCTCTCCCTTGTAGTTGTCGTAGGTGCGGTTCCTGAACCGGATGCCGTCATCGCGCACGCCGACCCAGGCGGTGGGCAGGAGCTGAAGATAGTCCGCAAAGCCCAGCGGGATGGGGAGGTAACCGGCCGCCTGCACACTGGCGGCATACATCTGATTCGGCGTCAGCGGCGGCAGGTTCGGCTCATACGGGCTGCGCAGCTCCTCGTGCGGCCGCGCCTGCCAGCCCACGGCGATCCATTCCTGCAGCAGATCATCCAGCTCTGACAGCGTCCACAGCCGGTCGGGATCGGTCTCCTTGCCGCGGCGGCTGAAGTCCCGCCCGGTGTAGGAGTTGACATGCTGACTGAACAGCGACTTGATCGACTCGAAGGTCCGCTCGACGATCGCCTTGTCAGTTGGGGTGCGCTTGCGGGCCGGGCGCACCGAGATGCCGAGGTAGGAGCAGGCGTCGAAGAAGGTCTGCCCGGCGAAGACCGTGCCGTGGTCGATCACGATCGTCTCCGGCATGATCACCGGTCGGGCCGCGGCCTGTTCCATCCGCGCGTCGACTTCCAGCAACTCCTCATAGGGCAGGTCCGAACGGGCCGCGGACGCGGCTGCATCGAAGCCGGGCCGCATCGGGGCCGGCACCAGGCACAGCGCCAGCAGCAGCGAGGCGTCCACGGCCTTGGTGGCCCGGCCCGCGCTCGTGTTGGTGCTCAGCAGAGCCCTCGTCTGCTGCCGAGTCCTGCGCCGGCCGGCGGTCTTGGCCCGCAGCACAGCGGCGATGACGCTGCGCGTGTGGACATCGATGGCCGCGGTGAGTTCCACCTGAGTGGCTCGGCCGTCATCGCCCAGCACTTTGACATCCAGGGCGGTGGAGTCGATCTGCACGAGTTCTCCCGGTGCGAGGGCGGTGGTCACCCCGAAGGGCGGCGCGGGACGGTTGAGGCGGTCCTGGCGGCGCCGGGTCGGGTCCCGCAACTGCAGGGCGTCGATGCCCAGCCGCTTCAGCAGCGCATACAGGGTGGGGTCCTTCGGCACCTTCACCGAAGGACCCAGGGTGGCCTTCGCCACCCGCCGCAGCTTCTTGAACAGGGCGCGGGCGTCGGTGGCAGCCTCCTCCTTGGCCTGGCGCTCCTGCAGGGCCAGCAGCAGGTCCACCACCCGTGCATCCGTGCGCCCGTGGACCGTGACCTTGCGGGAGCGCCGTTTGTCGACCAGCCCCCAGATGTCGTCGCGTTTGAAGGCCAGCCGCTTGCGCTGGACCGTTTTCCACGACACCTTCCAGCCCAGGACGGCCCGCAGTTCGGCGGCCTTGCGCTCGTAGCGCTGCACCAGGGTGAAGTGCGCGGGGTCGTAGCCCTCGCGTGGTGTGCTGCCCTCGGGGACCTCCGGCAGCAGGCCGGTGTCGACCTCGATGATGTGCCGACGCCAGGTCCGCGCCTCGCTGGCGCACTCCGGGCTGACCCCCTCCATCATGGACCAGTTGGGCAGCGGATCCGCCGACAACGGCCGGCCCGACCTGTCGAGCACGGCGAAGTCCTCGGCCGCGGCCAGGAACTGAATCAGCACCGCGCACGGGGGTGCTGCGTAGCCCTTGGCGGGTGCCAGGTGCACCGTCGTACCCAACAGGGCCGACACGGTGTAGTGGCTGCCCATCCAGCGCACCTGGTCGCCGGGCGCCAGAATGCCGCGCGGGGCCAGCCCCGTCACCTGCGGCCGTGTGATCGGCGCAGTGCTCATGCCGCCGCCCTGTCCGTCTCCAGCGGGCGGCGCATCGCCGGCGGCATGGGGCCCGAAAGCTTGATCACACTGTCCGGGCCCATCGCCTTGTTCCATTCCATGCCCAGTTCCTGACGCCACAGCAAGTGATACAGGCGGGGCAGCGTCGACAGCCGTGGCAACCCCGTCGCCCGCACTCCTTCCGCCAGCGTGCGGGGCGTGTCGAAGGCGGCCTTCAATGCCTGCTCGACCTCCCGGTCACCGCACCGTGGATGCCGGTAGCGGGAGACCCACCGCAGATTCGCCAAGGCCATCGGCCCGGGAATCCGAGGCATCCCCAGCTCCCAGCCCGCTTCCTCGCAGACCTTGCGCAGTACCTGCTGCTGACGCTGCCAGCGCAGACTCGGCCCACTCACGGGAGGACAGGCAACGACCAGTGTCGTCTCCTGGTCCGTACGCACGAAGAAGTCCGGCACGACACTGCGCTCCCGCCCCCGCGCACGCCACTTGATCTTCGCCGACCATGAAGCGAACTCCGTCACCGCCGGATTGAAGTCCAGCAGCATGGCCACCGTCAGCACATTCATCGACCGGCACCCCACATGCTTGCCGGTCGTGGCAGCCCACCACCAGGTAGCGATGCTCCGTTGCGAAGGATGCCTGACGGGCCGCCACACCTCATCCCGGCGGGTGAGCGGAACTGAACCCGCCTGGCGCGCCGGGACGGTGATGCTCCTGCTGCCGTCCTCGAGCCGATGGACGACGTTCAACACGACAGTCACTGCGGCCCTGTCCTTTCGTGCACGCGCGTACGGATGCGTGCGCAGATCCTCGCCCGCGTATCCGTCAACCTCCCTTCATGGGAGGTGAGTTGACTCTAGTGCCGGGATGGCATCAACAGATCAATTCCCGTCATCCACCAGTCAGCCCGATGACGGCGAACGACACGAGCCAGGTACTCAGGAGCGGCACAGCATCTGGACAGACACACCAGCTTCGGCCGTGCTGCCTCCCGTTGGCGACCTTCTCGGACGATCTTGCGAAGTCGGGCGCACTGAAGCCGTCAGAGGTATCGGTCACACCACAGGATCCGCGATGACCGGAATGCGACGGCCCCACGCCCGGGCCCTGTTCAGATTCCGTGCGTGGCAGAAAAACACGGTGACGAAAACGAGCTCTGCGCACGGGTGGACACCCTCCTCGCCGACCTCTCGGCGCAGCGCATCCCCCTGCCGGTGCCCCGGGAGCGGACACGGCTGCGCAGGGCCGCAGGCCTGTCCACCGGGCAGATAGCCGATGCCCTCGACTGTCGGCCCCAGGACGTCGAGGCATGGGAAACCGGAACACGCGAGCCGCTCACGGCCCGCCGTGCCGCCTACGCACGCCTCCTTGAAGGCCTCACCACCCTGGAGCGACCCGAACAGGACGAACCATCCGCCCGCCAACAGGCTCCCGCCGCACCCGCACCCGCCACGGACAGGCCCGAGCAAACGGCGCTCTTTCCCGCCGCCCACGAGACACCGCCGCCACTACACCGGCTGCCGGCAAGAAAGCCAAGCGTCACCCCCGCGGGCCCGCTGGCCGTCATCGACCACACCGACACCCTCATCGCCCACTTCACGAACGGAACCCGCCTGCCGCTGGACACCGACCACCTCGTCGGCCTGCTGCAGTGGACTCTGGGCAGCGGCCTGCGCCGGGAAAAGCTGACCGCCTACGACCGCGACGGCGACCCGCTCATCGTCCTGACTCCCGCCGCCAGCACCGCTGTGGGCCTGCCCGCTGTGCTCGACGACCGTGTCGGGCTACGGCTGGCCGACTCCCATCCCATCATCACGCAACTGCGGCAGGCGGGTTTCCGCCTCACCCGCCGCGGCTTCGGCCCCTGGCCCCGTGTCTACCGGCCCATCAAGAACAACAAGCGGGCTTCCGTGCAACTGGCCGTTACCGCCTGGGGCGCCTTGTCCCAGGACGGCTGGAACCTTCCGTCGCTGCCGCCCGCCGACCTGGCACGCGTGCTGGGCACCTACACCGACCGGCTGCTGACTCCTCGCGGCTCCACCGCCGTCTGCGGCGAGGAACTCATGACCGCGCTGCGGCCACCGACCCGGCCAGGCCGCGACCCCGACGGTACGGGCTGGATCTCCGCCCCCCACCGCGGCGCCCTGCACGAGCCCCTGGAACCCGCCCCGCCCGAAGCCCCCGATGCCCACCCCCTTGCCCAGGGCCGCCCACCCGAGCAGGCCATGGAGGAAGAAGCCTGGGACTGGAGCCGCCCGCCCACCGAGCAGGAGAGCACCGACTTCCCCCACATCGTCGGACTCGACACTAATCTCGCCTTCGTCGCCTCCGCCTCCGGCGCATCTGTCGGCCTCAACGCCTCGCCCCGCCACGTCATCGCGCCCGCCTTCGACAAGAAGGTCCCCGGCTGCTGGTACTGCGACCTCACCCGCGCCCCCCTCGACCCGCGCCTGCCCTCACCCTTCACCGCCACCGGCGAAGCCCCCACCGGACCCGCCTGGTACGCCACCCCCACCCTCGCCTACGCCCAGGAACTCGGCATGGACGTGAAGCCGATCGAGGCCTACCTGCGCGACGACCACGGCCCCTACCTCACCCCCTGGTACGAACGACTGCGAGACGCCTACCTCGCCACCATGGCCGACCTCGGCGTGCACCAGAAGATCTCCCAGGCCGACTACCTGACCGCCATGAAAACCCTCGCCACGGCCGATCCCGCCCTGCTCGGCCTGCTCGCGGCCATCAAGGCCACCGGCAAGGGCGGCCTGGGCAAACTGCGTGAGGGACCCCGCGAGATCACAGCCCCCTACACGCGCTGGCCCGCCCTGGACAAGCCCACCTGGCGCCCCGACATCCGTGCCGCCGTCGTCTCCCGCACCCGCGTCAACCTGCACCGCAAAATGCGCAAGATGGCCGAGGAGACCGGCCGCTACCCCCTCGCCGTCCTCTCCGACTGCGCGCTCTACCCGGCCCGCACCCCCACCGCCCTCGATGTCGTCCCCTCAGGACCCGACGAGCAAGGCATGCCCGGATGCCTGCGCCTGGGCGTCAACCCCGGCTTGGCCAAGGAGGAAGGCGTCCAGACCATGGTCTGGTACCAGCACCAGCACGCCCAGGGCCTCAACCCGGCCCGCTACATCAAAGACTCCACCGCCTGACCGGGGCCGGGGCCCCGCGCCTCGACAGCCGTACACAGTCGGAAGGCGCGAAAGTGCCGCGGCTGCACAATCTGCGGCATGATGCCCACCCACAATCCGAGGGGGAGTCGTGAGATCACGCCTGCACTGGATCCACCGCAAGGGCCAGCACGTGACGGTGGAACGCAATCCGACCTACATGGGCGAGATCTTCGCCAAGTTCCTCGTCTTGGCCTTCGTTCTTGCCTTCCCTGCCCGACTTCTGCACTGGGACAGCTGGACCGCCGTGGCCGGAGCCAGCCTCTACCTCTTCTGGGAACTCGTACGGGTCAGCGATGCTCTGGGTGAACTTGCCACCCTCTGGAACGAGCAGTACCTCACGCAGCAGGAGACCGAACGCGCCGAGTACCTCCGCAAGAAGCGGGAGCAGCGGGGCGAGCAGTGAACCCCCATCGATGCCGTCACCCCTCCTGTGACGGCACGCGGGCCGCCAGCTCCGCGGCGAAGCGCCGGGCCTGTGCACTCCAGTCGTGATCGGCTGCGCCGAAGTGGTGCAGTACATCCAGCAGTTCGTGTGCCTCCGACAGGGTGAACAAGGCCAGGCGCGGTTCGGTCAGTTCCGGCATCAGGCAGTCGGCGTCGAGGAGATCGTCGTCCATGTGGGGCCAACGCGGGACGGGCGAGCACGGTTACGGGCCTGCCACCCGCCTGGCCATCCCGCCCGGTCAGCCCCAGGACGTGCTGGTCATGGGTGAGCCCAGCCGCCACGGCAGGCACGACGCCTGCTCCAGTGGCCCGTGCAGGGGAATCGTCCGATGCGGCTCCAGCAGCGGCAACGGGACACTGCGCGGCACTGCCCGCTCCTCCTGCTGCGCAAGCCGCGTCACGACCGGCACCGTATTGCGGTGCGCCATCAGCCATGCCTCCAGCCCGCGATGCCCGCCGTCGGCCATCTCCTCGCGCATACCGAGCCGTTCACCCACCCACGCCGTCCAGCGGCCCGTCGACCAGCCTGCCGGGCCGCCCGCGAAACTGCGGCCCACCGCGCGCTGGCGCTCGCGCACCGCCATCGCCTCCGCCACGCTGACCGCTTCCGGATACACCACCAGCGGTACCGCCCACAGCGCCGAACGATCCACCCCCAAGATCTCCTGCCGCTTGTGCCACACCCCCCGCCAGGCCATCTGCCGGCAGTGCCACCAATACACCGCCACCTGCTGCGCGTCCGCCATCAGTGCCCGCGTATACGGGCCCGTGCGGCGCTCCAGCCGTACCCGCCGCACGTGGGCATCCACGACCTCGGGCAGGTGCTCCAGCCCGATCTGAAAGTGTTCCTGGGCCGTCGCGGTCCACCGCCCGTGGCGGATACACACCGCCCAGTGTTCCGAGGGGACGCGCCACACCGGCCGCTCGCTGCGTCCCGCCGCACACAGCGCACAGGCCGGCACTGGCAATTGCCCTTCCGGCCAGGGCTCGATCTGTACCTGATGGCGTGCCCGGGCGCTGATCCTGCTGTCTTTCAACGACACCAGCGCCTGAGCCAGTTGCTCCACCGGCCGCCCGCTGGCCTCCGCCAGCCGCTGGCGCGCCACCGGCCCCAGACGTACTTCCTCCGTTCTCGGGTCCGCCGACCTGATGGTTCTTGGCGCGCCGATGTGCTGGGCCAGCTCCTCAAAGGACATCCCGTTGCGTTCCGCCAGCCGCCACAGATACGACGCGACCGTCTCTCCCCGTACCATCACCGCACGCTTCGGCAGCGGCGCGACCGGCTCGTCGATCCCCATCCGGCGATCGTGCCAGCGCCGGCCGGCAGCACCGAACAAACAGGCCACCCCCGCGACGAAAGCCGCCTGCCTTGTCTCTGCGTCTGAGCGCCGACACCGTCCAAGAAGCCCTCGACCGGGCCGACTCCCGCCACTGGACGCGCACGCCGCCCCGTTCCACACGCGCCCGGCTGACCTACCTCCTCAAACAGAGCCGACACGACACGACCACCCTTGCCCCACTGCTCCAGGCGAACCCCGCAGATCTCAACGCGCTACGCGAGACCGGGCAGATACCGGCTGACCATCCGCTGCACCAGAGCGTGGAACGCGAAGTCATCCGCCGCTGGCAGCCCCACGTCCGCCGCCGCGCACATGCCGCCATCCTCGCCAACGGCGGCCAGATGATGCTCAGCTTCCGCGCCTGGCTGGGATTCACCGCAGCCGCAGGTTCAAGCGACGACCCCCGCCTGCGTTTTCTGACCCTCAGCCTCCAATCGCCCTACCCGGAGAGCCTGTTCACCGCCCAGCACCAGGGGGCCTCAGAAGCGGAACTACGTGCCATCCTCAGCGACGCTCTCGGCGCCTGCTACTTCCATCGCAACCGGCCGGCACAGACGAGCCAAACCGTGAGCGTGGAACGCATCGACTACCTCGAGTTCTACTACTGAGCCGGTCGTCGAACCGAACCTCTGCCTTCGGCTTCGGTTCCTGATCGTTGAAGCCGCCCATCGACGTGTCCGTGCACGGCCTTCATTCACCTGCACGGACCGCCTGACGTGTATCTCTCGGCCAGCCCCACTGAACTCACTGGGGATCCGCCGCCGCGAGGTCATGCCGCTGGCAGCGCCACGCGCGCCCAGACGGACTTTCCCTGGGCTTGGGGGGCTGTGGTCCAGCCCCAGGTGTTGCTGAGGGCGTTCACGATGGGCAGTCCGCGGTGGTGTTCCGCCCATGGCTGAGGAGCGGTGAGCCTGGGGCTGAGTTGGCTGGGGTCGCGCACGACGCACAGCAGAGTGCGCGGACGCAGAGTGAAAGCCAGCCATACCTCCGCTTGTTCACCATCGGCCGTGGCTGTGTCGGGCTGGCCGTGGCGGACGGCGTTGGCGACAAGCTCGGAGGCGATCTGGACTGCGTCGTCGCAGATGCTGTGCAGGTTCCAGCGGCGCACGGTCTGCCGGGTGAACTGCCGCGCAATGTAGCAGCAGTGGCGGGAGGCGACGGGAATACGGCGGGCGACGAAGGGCGTGCTGCCCAGGCCCGAACGGACGGCGAGGTTGGGCGTGGAAGCCAGCGGCTCGCCGAGGAACAGCAGATGCCGTCTTCGGCTGTCGCGCGCGGCAGACGTGGACTGTGGCTGGAATGTGCCCTCGCGTCGTGGCGTCATCGTCCGTCCCCCGGAACTGGTGCCGTGCTTGATGGCACGACGTGCCGTCGTACCCGTCACTATTCCGGCCCGCTCCTCGTTCCTGCAAGCGCGGCTCTGCAATTGCAGAGCCCAGATATTCGTACAGACAGTCGGCCCGGCAGCCGGTCACGACCGGCAAGAGCCAGCCGGCGTCGGGTACGATTCGGAGGGGCACGGTGAGAAATGCAGCGGGTGGAAAACGGTGTCAGCGCAGGCGCGATCGAAGGGGCACGCTGGCATAAGAGCCGCCACAGCGGCGGAAACGGCAACTGCGTAGAAGTCGCCCCTCTTTCCAGTGGGCAGGTGGCGATGCGCAATTCCCGGTTCCCCAACGGCCCCGCCCTCGTCTACACGCGCGAGGAGATCGAGGCCTTCCTGGGTGGAGTCAAGGACGGCGAGTTCGACTTCACCCTCTCGTGACCGACAGTAGAGATATGGCCACTCACTGACAGAGCCGAGTTCCGGCTGCCATACTCAGGCCTCTCAACAGTCCCATAGGAGTGCCCGTATGGCAGCCGACCGCCAGGCGCCGTCGATCCTCGGATTCCCGCACCGCCCGGAGTGGGGGCCGGCAGCCCACCGCAAGGCGCTCGCCGGGCACCTGCGCCGCTGCCGAGACCACGCAGGGATCGCGCCCCGGCAGGCCGCCCGGTGCATCCACACCTCCGAAGCGACGATCAGCCGCATGGAAACCGGCCGGACAGCCTTCAAACCCGCTGAGGTCGAACGGCTCCTGGACGCCTACCACGTGAGCGATCCGCTCGAGCGCGCCAGGATCGCCGACCTGGTCCACGAAGCGGCCAAACCGGAGGTGTGGCAGCCCTACGCCAATGCGGCACCGCCGCCCCTGCGTCCACTGCTGGCCATGGAACCGGCCGCCCGCCGCATCATCTCCTACGAACCCCAACTGGTGCCGGGCTGGCTGCAGACCCAGGAGTACGCCGAGACCGTGATCCGGGCCGTCCACCCCACAAAGCCGGCCAGGGAAATCACCGAACGCGCGGCCCTGCGCATGCGGCGCATCGAAATGCTGCGCCGCGCCGAGACACCGCCGGTCCTGCTGGCGGTAATGGACTCCGAGGTGTTCCGCCGCCAAGTCGGCACACCCGGCGTGATGTACCGGCAGATCAAGCATCTGCTCGCACTGCTGGAGGAACTGCCCTATCAGCTCCATCTCCAGATCGCCCCGCTGAGCGTGGGCGCCGCCGGGGCCATCGGGCACCCCGTCGTACACCTGCGGTTCTTCACCCCGGAATACCTGCCCGACATGGTCTACCTCGAGCAGTACGAAGGAGCCGTCTACCGGGAGAAGCCCTCGGATTCCGAGCGCTACCAGGCCATCCTGAACAACCTGTGCGGCGTGGCCAACCCGGCCGAGCAGACACCGGCGCTGCTGGAACAGGCACTGGCTTCCTGGCGCTGACACCCCGCGCGCGGCAGGACAGCCCCCGCGTCGGCGCGGGGCTCAGCGCCTCACGAAGCCCACCCCGCCGTACTCCTCCCATTCCCAGCTGAGCTGGGCGGGCACGTCGTCCGGGCGGGAACGCCATGTGGAGACCTCCACCAGGCCCGGTTCGATCACATCCAGAGGTGCGCAGAAGTCGGCCACGTCCTTCTTCTCCCGCACCCGGCCCCAGTGGCCCTGGGTCTGCTCGTCCATGAAACGGCTGACGAAGTCACGGACCCGGGCGGATTCGCTGACCAGCTGGCAGACCACCATCATGCTGCCGGGCGGCAGCCGGCCCGCGACCCGGGCGATGAGCTCCGCCGGCCGGTCGCGGTCCGGGATGCAGTGCAGTACCGACACGAACAGCGCCGCCACAGGCTGGTTGGGGTCAATGAGCCGGCGCACCGGTTCGCTGGAGAAGATCTTGTCGGTCTCCCGCATGTCTGCCTGGAGTACCGCGGTGTTCTCATTGCTCGCCAGCAGCACACCGCCGATCGTGCGGACAATGGGATCGTTGTCGATGTAGACCACGCGGCTGGCAGCATCCACCCGCTGGGCGATCTCGTGGACGTTGTCCTGCGTGGGCAGCCCCGAACCGTGGTCGATGAACTGCCGGATGCCGTACTCAGCCGCGAGCACCTGCACCACACGGCGCAGGAACTCCCGGTTGTTCAGAGCCAGTTCCCGCATGCTGGGCACGTGCTGGAGCAGCTCTTCGCAGGCCGCGCGGTCCGCGGGGTAGTTGTCCTGGCCGCCCAGGAGGCTGTCGTACATGCGGGCCACACTCGGAATCGTGACGTCCACCCCGTACGGCAAGCTCACGCCTGTTCCCCTCCTGCCCCCACGCGCCTCCAGGGCGTGCTCCCCTATCGACGGAGTGTAGGGACAGATCGCGGCGGCACGCTGGCCAACGACCGGAAACTCACTCCTGCGGGGAGCGCGTCGGCAGAGTGGGAAGGTCGCCCGGGCGTACCCCGAGCACCTCGGCGATGCGCTCGGGGCTCAGCCGCATCTGCTCGTGCAGAAAATGCGCATCGTGCTGCAGCGTCTGGACAACCTGGCTGGCCGGGACGGCGGTTGGACCATGCCCCAGGGCGCGGTCGACGTGGTCGTGCAGAATGCGCCAGGCTACGGCGGCGGGGCCGGCGCCGCCCAGGATCGCCGTCCAGGACACCGCCAGCTCGGTGAACGCCGCGACGACGGCCGTCTCGGCCGCGGCACTCCGGCCGATGCGCAGCGCCGCGTACTGCAGGTACGGCTCGTAGTGGCGTTCACGGAAGGCCGTATAGGCCGCCAGCGCCGTGCGCTGGGCGCGATCCTGTGATGGGCGCAGCCGGGCGTGCGGCCCTGTGGTGACCGCTGCCGGCTCCGGGCAGCGGTCAGCAGGGCGGGGCCCGTTCACGGCTCCTCTTCCGGCACGAAGATGTGCGCTCTGCCTTCCGGCAGGCGGGGATCGTCGCACATCAGGAAGGTGTAGTGCACTGCTTCCCACAACGGCTTGAAATCGAGCGGACGGCCCCCGAGCGCGCACACGAGGGCGGCCAGCACCTCCCATTCCGGCACGTCGATACCCGCCAGGACACGGCGCGCCTGCAGCGCGCTCACCGTTTTCGCACTGAGGCGCTCAATCCGTTCCGCGGGAGGGGACTTGGCCGCCAGGTACAGCCCGCGTACCGCAGCGTGCAACTGCGCGATGGCGGCAGCAACGGGCTGGCGCCCGTGCGCCGTCATGCCGTGGGCCGCTTCGAACAGCACGCGCAGTTCGGCCGGGTCAGCACCGAAGAGGATCGCCAGCGAGCACGTCAGGTCCCAGGTGGGCAGCCGGTCTCCCGACAGGACGCGGGAGATGAACGACGGCGAGAGCATCGTGGAGTCGGCCACTTCCCGGATCGTCAGGCCGCTGGCCGTCTGCAGTTGCTCCAGCGCCGACGCCAGCTGGCTGGCGGGGGAGACCACTTCGCCGCCAAGGTCTCCGACCGTGTCCTCCGGCCCGTCGGCGGGCCGGGCAGTCTGCAAGCCACGCCACCGAGCAGGGGCGGCCCGTTTCTCGTTGGCATGGAGGTCCATCATCCGGGCCACCCGCTCGGGCCCCCACCGCGCCCGCGCTGTCTCCGGAGCTACGTGTGCGGCCCTGGCCACCGATTCCCATTTCTCACCCCGGTGGCGGGCGTCCTGCACCGCAGCCGCGGTATAGATATCCAGCTCCCGACGGATTGCTTCGGCTCTCTCCAAAAGCGTGCCGAGCTCCTCCTGGCGCATCTCGCTGTCCAGCAACTGCTGTGCCAGCCTGCGAACCTCGGCCGCCACCGCGGCGCCGACAGGCCCCTGCATGGCGACGACCGGAGCCTTGCGTACCTGCCGGTTGCGCTGGGCCCGCCGACGGCAGGCGGTGCTGCAATAGCGGCGACGCCGCCCGGCCCCGGTGTTCTGCACCATCGGGCCCTCACAAACCGGACACCGCTCCGGCTGCGACGGATCAGTAGGCACCTTCGAAATCCCTCTCCTGTATCCCGCACGGGCGGGCCGCACCCGCCGGCGCTTCCGAACACCGGGCTCCGGGTGGCCGGCGGCGGCTTTCGCAGGCCGGCCACCCGGAGCGGCCGATCAGTCCCGTCGGGCCCAGAGGAATTCGATCCGCGAGGTGCGCGCTGCCCCCGCCGCGACAGCGGCGAACGCCACGCATGCGGCAGCGGGCCATTGCCCCGCGGACGGCAGGACAAAGGACAAAGCCAGCACCACCACGGGGCCCAAGCCGACCGTGACAGCCAGGGCACGCAAGCGTGCGTAATACCGGCCGGGATTGCTACCGTCCAGACGCGTCCCGGACACCACGGTGCCCTGGACGACATTGGGGTCAGTCATCGTTCTCCCTTTGCAGAATTGACGGCTGGTCAAAATGCGGAGGGGTCCTGGTCTGTTGGTGCCATCCTTTGGGCCAGGGCCCCTATCTCGCCGTGACCTTAGCGTGCTCATGGATCGCACGGCCAATAGAGTGAGGCCTTAACGGAAGATCCAGCCGCATTGATGTGCGAAACAACTCTGGAAAGCAAGGATCTGCTCGAATAAGCCTGCCCGAAACCGAAAGACAGTTATACGTGATCGAAATTGATCGCTTCTGCCTGCAAGGTTTCTGATGCACTGTTTACCGGCGCGTGAAAAATCAGATAGGGTACACACCGGCGCGCCCGCGGGCGCGCGCCCGCCCCCGTTGTCTCCAGTACCCGGCTGTGGCGTCCGGCGGGCAGGGGGGGAACTCTGGCGAAGGGCCGTTCGGTGCGTCGTGCGGGCCGACCGCGACGCGGTCAGCCACGACAGCAGCCACCGCCCGGGCACCAGTCGGTGGGCGAGCGGCTGGGCGAGCCCTGCGTCCCCGCACTGCCGGTTCTCCGTCGCCGCCCCCATTGCGGCAGGGGGGCGGCGACGGGGGCGCCAGCGAGCTGCTCTGGGGCGACGAGGCTCGCGCCGTCGAACCAGGCACCCGCTCGTCCTGGCCGACACCACAGGCCCAGCTGGGTGCCGTGCTCTCCCTGGCATCGCCGCCATCACGGCGCGGCCGCAAGGGGCCCAGTGACAGGACCCGCAGGCCGTAACGACAACTGCGGAGCGGCCAGGCCGAGCCGGCCAGGCGCACGTTCTGCAGCCCTGCCGTTAGTGGTTTGACGTCCCCTCACTCACTGGGTAACGTACATGCCGAATCAGATATCAGATGAGGGATGGAGGAGGGGTGCTGCTGACGACCGGGCAGGCAGCCGAAGAACTCGGTTGTGCCGTCACGACGTTCAGGCGTCTGGTGCGGGCCGGACTGCTTCCTGGGCTCTCCCGCCGCGGAGTGCGGGTCATGATTCCCCTCAGCGCGGTCCAGGCCCTGAGCGCACGCCGCACTGCCCCGCTGCAGCAACTGGACACCGGGGAGATCGCCGTCCTGCGCGTGGACACCGCCCAGCCCTCCGACGACCCCGACCGCGACTGGATCGGCTTCGCAGCCAGCCTCACCCCCGATGCCCTCATCAAGGCGCTGCGGGGCTGGTGGCGGTGCGACGCGGCGAGCATCGCAGCCGGGGGAGTGCTCCCGGTCACCTTGTCCGGCTACGTGGTAGCCGTGCTGACCGGGCTCGAGCGGTGGGAGAAGAATGCCGAGGGCCGCCACGCTTTCCCCGATGCGCGCCTGGCCGGATACGTCACCGACCTCGCCGCCCCGCATACAGTGATCACCTCTGGCCTGGACGGCGACCGCAGGCTCGCCGGACTTCTCCTGGGTACCCGGCTCGCCTCTCAATCGGGCGGGGCCATCGCCTACGTCACCACGCACACCGCCGACTGAAACCGGCCGGACAAGGAAGCCCCCGATGTACGCCCAGAGCTACAGCGCCGCGCTCACCGAGCTGCGGACCGTGCGGGATGCGATCAAAAAGGCCCGGGCGGAACTGATGAGACTGGAGAGCGACCGGGACAGGCGGGTCGTCCAGTTGGCAGCCTACGAGAAGGCGAAGGCGGAGCGGATCGCCCCGGCGTCCGGGCTGAGCGTGGCCGACGTCGTCACCCTGGCCCCGGCACTGGCCCCCGACCGCCTGGCAGCGGACAGCGCCACCGCGCCGCAGCCCCCGGCTCCCGAGGCGATCACGACGCAGGCCGCCGACGAGACCGGCCCCACGCCGGCCCCGCAGCCGGGAGCCGCGGCGCCCGCGAAGAGCACCGAACGTCCCCGCCCTGCTTCACCAGCCCCGGCCGAAGCCACAGCCCCGGCTCCGCCTGCAGAACCCCAGACGCCACGCAGCCTGCCCGCCATTGCCGAAGGCACCGCAGGCGATGCCTGGTTCACCCACACGCCCGGCCTGGCGTCCACCCGGCCGAACTTCACCCAGCAGGCCCGCTCCACCGTCTTCCTCGACACCAGCACTGGCATCCTGGTTCACCGCAGCGAGACCCACCGCCTGGACCTTGGCGCCGCCTCCGCCGCGGACATCCTCAGCGCCGTCTTCCATACCCTCCCCGAGGGCGTGGAGCGGATCTACATCACCTCCGGCGACCCCTGGCACCGCGACGCCGACCGCTACCCCTACCTGCGCGACGCGGTCGCCGCCTGGCTGAACGCGCCCACACCGGGCTGGCGCACCGACACCGGCCGCGGCCGCGACCGGATGGCCGGGCATTTCGTCCACGCCCGCAACCCCGTCGGCCGCTACCAGCGCGAGAACGGCGACAGCCACGTGGAGATCCGCTCGGTGGGGGAGTGGTTCGACGTCGACGGAGACGACCCGCCCACCGTCCGCGACGCGTTCGTGCTGCTGTGGCAGGCCCTGCGCCGCCACTGGAACGACGCCGTCCTCATGGGCTCCCCCTCGCAGACCGGCCGCGACCTGTGGACGCGCACCATCCCCACCCGCGGCCAATACGCCGACGGCTTCCCTGTGCTGTCGGAGGAACTGCGCGGCCTGCTGCACGCCACCGCCGGACAGGGACGCAACGAACTGCTCACCCCGCCCCGCGTTCCCGAGCAGCTGCCCCAACTCGTCGAGTACGACCGCACCTTCGCCTACGCCAAGCACACCTGGAAGTCCCCGGTCGGCACCCCCCGCCGCGTCACCGCCCAAACCTTCGCCGCCTGGAGCGAGAAGGAACAGATGCGCGCCCTGTACGGGTGCGGGCACTGGCAGGTACGCGTGAGGGTCCCCGACACCTGGAACCACGTCGGCCTGCTGCCCGCCCCCGCCCCCGGCGACCGCGCCTGGCACTACCCGGCCACACCCGGCGCCACCTTCACGACCTGGGCAGGCGGTCCCGAAATCCACACCGCCCTGACCAACCCCTTGACGCCATGGAAGATCGAGATCCTCGACGGCATCCTCTGGGAAGACGGCAAACCCCTCGACGACTGGGCCAAGAAACTCAAAGAGACCTGGAGTAACCTCTCCGCCCAGGCCCACTTCCAGGGCAACCCCCAGCAGGCCCGCGCCGCGCACCTCGCCTCCCGCGCGGTGCGCGCCATCCTGCTGTACGGCATCGGTTCCTTCGCCCAGCGCCCCCGCATGGTCACCGGCACCACCCCCCGCAGCATGGAACGTGAGGTACCGCCGGACGCCGAAATCATCGGCTTCGACGACGAACTGATCACCTGGCAAAAACCCACCGGCTTCGCCCGCGACCCCAACGCGCACCCCGAATGGGCCGCCGCCATCTGGTCCGGCGCCCGCGCCGCCCTGCTCACCCAGCGCCACCGCGACGAGGACACCTACGCCGGCGCCCTGCACACCCCGCCCGGCAGCGTCATCGCCTTCCGTACCGACGCCCTCTACCTCACCCAGCCCCACAACTGGCCTCACCACCACCAGCCCGGCGACTACCTCCTGCGTGGACAGCTCACCGGTCCTCTGGCGGCGCCCACCACCGAGGAAGAGCTCCTGACGCTGCGCAACGCCGGGCGCGCCGCCCTCACCGCCAGTCAGGAGACCTGATGCCTCCCCGCACCCGCCCCAACCGCCCCAGAAGGCGAGGGGAGTTGAACGAGGCGGCCCGCCTCGCCGACCGGCTCCAACAGGCCGGCTACACCAAACGCGACATCGCCCGCATCATCAACCGTGACCCCTCCCTGGTCTCGCAGTTCTACACCAGGAACAAGGGCGCGGCCTTCGTCACCGCCCTGCGTGAAGTCCTCACTGCCGTTGAGGCCGCAGGCATCACCGACCTGCCCGAACTCGCTGCCATTGCCGCCCGCCACACCCGCCGCCGCACCACCGTCTCCGGTGCCCGTGCCCGTGTCCGCGGCAAAGCCGTCCTGATCACCCCCACCGGCTCCGGAACCGGCCGCGTCGGCGCCCAGGCCATCGCCTCCGGCTCCGCCCGCCTGCGCCCCCTGATCGCCGAAGCCGCCCGCCTCGGGCTGCGCCTGGCCTTCACCGTCCGCCTGGCCAGGAGCGCGTATGTGCATCCCTCGGGCAGCCGCACCGACTCACCCGGCATCCGCCGCGAGGTCACCCAGCGCGCCGACCACACCGAGGAACGCTCCTACGGCTCCGCCCAGACGGGAGGTTTCGACGCCGCCGACTTCGCCCGCCGGGTTGATGCCGCCGGCGGCGACGTCACCGCCGCCATCCATCAATGGCTCGTGGAGACCGGCCGGATCCACGCCGACGCGCAGATCGTCCACCTGGAGGTGCGCACCTGGCGGCCCGCGCCGTCTCACTGAAGCCGAGACGCCCGCAGCTCCTGATATCCCCTGAAGGCCCGGTCGCCGCTGTCTGCAGTGCGCATGATGTGCCGGGGCATTGTCAACTTGAGCTGGCGGCGTGGGGGCTGGGATGATCGTCGGTTTTGTTGATCACCCGGGAGGGGCTGGCCGTGGAGGCTGATGCGGC